>JBBSKJ010000175.1:0-5363 GCA_038256475.1 Micropepsales bacterium
ATGATCTGTTCGGGGGTCGAATCGCGCTCGCTCAGGTCGCGCAGCGTGATCATGAACATGCGCGCGCTGTTGGTGCCGGCGGCGCCATTGGAGCCGCCCATGCTGGCCAGCACACCGGTGATGTCGGGATCGGCCTCGATGATGCTGGTCACTTCCCCGACATACTTGGCCATCTGTTCGAAGGAGGTGCCGTTGGCGGCCTGGATGTTGCCCTGGATGCGGCCCGAATCGTCGGCGGGCAGGAAGTCCTGCTTCATCACCTGCATCAGCAGCACGCTGGCGGCCAGGCTGGCGAAGAACACCCCCAGAATGGTGCGGCGATGGTCCAGGCTCCAGCGCAGGGTGCGCTCATAGCCCCCCTGCATGCGGTTGAAGCTGCGTTCGCTCCAGCGATAGAAGGCGTTGTGCTTCTGGCCATGCTCGTCCTTGAGCATGCGGGCGCAGAGCATGGGCGTCAGGGTCACCGAGACGACGCCGGAGAACAGGATGGCGATGATGATGGTGACGGCGAATTCGTGGAGCAGGCGGCCCACAATGCCGCCCATGAAGACGATGGGAATGAACACCGCCGCCAGGGAGATGGTCATGGACAGGATGGTGAAGCCGATTTCCTCGGAACCCTTGATCGCCGCTTCATAGGGCTTCATGCCCTTTTCGATATGCCGGACGATATTCTCCAGCATCACGATGGCGTCATCGACCACGAAGCCCACCGATAGCGTCAGCGCCATCAGCGACAGGTTGTCGAGACTGAAGCCGAAGGCCGCCATGCCCGCGAAGGTGCCGATGATGGTGATGGGCAGCGCCAGCGACGGGATCAGCGTGGCCGAGAGGCGGCGCAGGAAGACGAAAATCACGCCCACGACCAGGAAACCGGCAAGGATCAGATGGTGCTGCACGTCGTTGATCGAGGCGCGGATCATCTGGCTGCGGTCAAACACCACGTCCAGCGTCACGGACGGCGGCAGGTTGGCCTGGAAGCGCGGCAGCACCTCGCGCACGGCGTCGATCACGCCGACCGTGTTGGAGCCGGGCTGGCGGAAGACGGCGATGAGAATGGCCGGATCGCCCTTGTACCAGCTCTTGGCATAGGGGTTTTCCTGGCCGTCCAGCACCCGCGCCACGTCCTTGAGGCGCACGGGCGAGCCGTTGGCGTAGGAGATGATCTGCTCTTCGAACTCGCGGGCGGTGTTGAGCTGGCCGCCGGTGCGGATGATGGAGGAGCGGGTGGGACCGTTCAGCGCGCCGGTCGCCATGTTGACGTTGGCCGAGGCGATGGCGCTGGAGAGCTTGTCGATGCCGATATTGCGGGTGGCCAGCGCGGCCGGATCGGCCTGGATGCGCACGGCATATTTGGCATTGCCGAACACACTGACCTGGGCGACGCCGTTGATGGTGGAAAGCTGGCGGGCCAGCAGCGTCTCGGCATATTCGTTCAGTTCCGACGGCTTCATCGTCTTGGAACGGATCGCCATGAACAGCACCGGCATGTCGGCCGGGTTCACCTTGCGGAAGGTGGGGGGCTGCGGCATCGACTTGGGCAGGTCGCGGGTGGCGGCCGAGATGGCGGACTGAACGTCCTGCGCCGCGCCGTCGAGATCGCGGCTGAGGTTGAACTGGATCTGTACGCTGGTGAAGCCCTGCTGGCTCGACGAGGTCATCTGGTCGATGCCCTGGATGGTCGAGAAGCGGTTTTCCAGCGGGGAGGCGACCGACGAGGCCATGGTGTCGGGATCGGCGCCCGGCAGAGAGGCGCTTACTTCGATGGTCGGGAAATCGATGTTGGGAAGGTCGGAGACCGGCAGGCTGGCATAGCCATAGCCGCCGAAGATCACCAGCGCGGCCATGCACAGCGTGGTCATCACCGGACGTTCGATGAAGGGAAGCGAAAGATTCATCTGCTGAGCCTTCTCAAATTCTTAAAAACGTCAGCCTTCATTGGGACGGCGCTGGCCGCTGGTCTGGGTGCCGCTGCCTTGGGGACCGCCCTGAGCACCATTGTTCTGCGCGCGGGTGCCATTGACCTGCACCTTGGCGCCCGGCACCACGCGAATCTGGCCATCCACGATCACGCGGTCGCCCGCATTCAGCTTGCCGTCGATCGCGGCATTGTCGCCGTCATCGTACAGCACGCGCACCGGTACCTGCTGGGCGGTGTCGTCGGTCACCTTGTAGACAAACTGGTTGTCGGGGCCGGTGTTGACCGCTTCGCGCGGGATCACGATGGCGTTTTTGATTTCCGACAGCGCCGCCACCACGTTGATCAGCTGGCCGGGCACCAGGGCCAGGTCGGCATTGGGATAGGTGGCGCGCAGCTCGATGGTGCCGGTGGTGTTGGTCACGGCATTGGAGACGAAATCCACCTTGGCGGTGAGGTCCTTTTCGGCGCCGGCTTCGCGCAGGTTCATGGTGATGGTCAGGCCCTGGGGCGTGTTCACCATTTGCTGGATGCGCGGCAAATCGGACTGGGGCAGCGCCAGCGAGATCTTCACCGGCTGGATTTCATTGATGGTCACCAGCGGCGTGGCGCTGGCATTGGCGCTGGAGGAGGAGGCCACCATGTTGCCGGGCTGGATCAGGATCGGGCCGGTCTTGCCGTTCACCGGTGAGCGGATCTGGGTGAATTCCAGGTTGAGGCGCGCGGCTTCGGCCGTGGCGCGGGCCTCCAGATAGCTTGCCTGGGCGTCGTCGACGTCCTGCGGCGAAATCGCGTTCTGGCCCTTGAGGCGGGTGTAGCGGTCGAACTTGGCCTTGGCCGACGCCATGGCGGCGGCGGCATTGTCATAGGTCGCCTGATAGGGGCGCGGGTCGATCTGGAACAGAAGGTCGCCGGTCTTGACCATCTGGCCTTCGCGGAAGAAGGCGCGGGTGAGCTGGCCCTGAACGCGGGCATTCACCGCAACGGTGGAATTGGCCACCACGGTGCCGATGGTGCGCGCGATCACTTCCATGTTGCGCTGTTCGACGACGGCGACCCGGACCGGGGCGGCCATCACGCGGCGCGGCGGCGGGGCGCTGGAATTGGTGAAATACCAGAAGCCGCCAAGGGCGACGGCCAGGCCGGCGGCGCCGATCAGATACTTGCGCGACGCAAACTGGCGGGCAGGGGCCGCTTCGGTGCGGCCCGTCTGCGCCGCAGAGGTCTGCGCAGTCGAAGTCTGCACCTTGGAGGAGGGCGGCGGAGGGACCTGAACATTCATCGACAAAAAATCCTGACAACAATACAACCACGCCGCTTTTTTCGGTTGCGGCGGGCAAGATGGATACCCGTTTCCCCTGATATCCGCCGTGCTGGTGGCGGACCGTGCCAGCTGGGTATCGGGCGGTATTTAAACGCCCCTTGATTGCTTATGGGGCGGCCCGATCCGGCTTTTGCACGTAATTTGTACGCTCCTTATATGAGAAAAACCTCTCACAATTGTCCCGGAATCTATGAATCCGACCTGAGCTAAATGCCCGGATTCCCTATTAAAACACGTTAATTCTGACATTTTGCTGACGGTTGAATCGGGCATCTTATTGCTCTGCAGCAGGGGCCCGCCTATAAGCCCGGCTTTCTCGTCCGCCACTCTTATGATTCTGGTCCCCCATGGAAATCCGCAACATCGCCATCATCGCCCATGTCGACCATGGCAAAACCACCCTGGTCGACCAATTGCTGAAGCAGTCGGGATCGGTTCGCGAGAACCAGCATATGGACGAGCGCGCCATGGACTCCAACGACCAGGAGCGCGAGCGCGGCATCACCATTCTGGCCAAGTGCACATCCGTTGAGTGGAACGGCGTGCGCATCAACACCGTCGACACCCCCGGCCATGCCGACTTTGGCGGCGAGGTGGAGCGCATCCTGTCGATGGTGGACGGCGTGGTGCTGCTGGTGGACGCGGCCGAAAGCGTGATGCCTCAGACCAAATTCGTGCTGTCCAAGGCGCTGAAGCTGGGCCTCAAGCCCATCGTGGTCATCAACAAGATCGACCGCAGCGATGCCCAGCCCAAGGAAACGCTGGAATCCATTTTCGACCTGTTCCTGGCGCTGGAAGCCAATGACGACCAGCTCGACTTCCACCATCTCTATGCCTCGGGCCGCAACGGCTGGGCGGTGGATGAGCTGGAAGACGAGCGCAAGGACCTGTCGCCGCTGTTTCGCCGCATCGTCGAAGATGTGCCGCCGCCCAAGCCGCAGAAGCTGGCCGGCGAAGACCATCCCTTCAAGATGCTGGTCACGACGCTGGAGGCCGACAATTTTCTGGGCCGCATCCTGACGGGCCGCATTGAATCGGGCGTCATCACCATGGGCCGCAACATCAAGGCGCTGAGCCGCGATGGCGAGATCATCGAAAAGACCCGCGTCACCAAGCTCTTGGCCTTTCGCGGCCTGGCGCGGGTGCCGGTGGAGCGGGCCGAAGCCGGTGACATCGTCGCCATCGCGGGACTGGAAACCGCCACCGTCGCCGACACGCTGTGCGACCTGACGGTGACCGACGCGATCCCCAGCCACCCGATCGATCCGCCGACCCTGGCCATGACCATCTCGGTCAACGATTCCCCCTATGCGGGCCGCGAAGGCGACAAGGTGCAGAGCCGCGTCATCCGCGAGCGCCTGATCCGCGAAGCCGAAGGCAATGTCGCGCTCAAGGTCACCGAGACCGGCGACGGCGATTTCGAAGTGGCCGGCCGCGGCGAGTTGCAGCTGGGCGTGCTGATTGAATCCATGCGCCGCGAAGGTTTCGAGCTTTCGATTTCGCGTCCGCGCGTGCTGTTCAAGACCATCAACGGCGAAAAGATGGAGCCGATCGAGGAAGTCACGGTCGATGTCGACGACGCCTATACCGGCATCGTCATCGAGAAGATTTCGCAGCGCAAAGGCGAAATGACCGACATGCGCCCGACCGGCGCCGGCAAGACCCGCATCGTGTTCCACGGCCCGGCGCGCGGGCTGATCGGCTATCACGGCGAATTCCTCACCGACACGCGCGGCACCGGCGTGATGAACCGCATGTTCCTGGATTATGCCCCGCACAAGGGCAATGTCGGCGGGCGCACCAATGGCGTCCTGATCTCGACCGAGCAGGGCGAAGCGGTGACCTATGGGCTTTGGTATATCGAGGAACGCGGCAAGCTGTTCATCGGCACCGGCGCCAAGGTGTATGAGGGCATGATCATCGGCCAGAACGCCAAGGACAATGACCTGGACGTCAATCCGCTCAAGTCCAAGCAGCTCACCAACATCCGCACCACCTCGAAAGACGAAGCCGTCAAGCTGACGCCGATCGTGCCGATGACCCTGGAACAGGCCATGGCCTATATCCAGGACGACGAGCTGGTCGAAGTGACGCCGCTGAACATCCGCCTGCGCAAGCGCG
>JBBSKJ010000176.1:0-5363 GCA_038256475.1 Micropepsales bacterium
CAATATCGCCATCTATGACGTGCGCGATCGCAACGGCATCGTCCATGTGGTGGACCATCTGATCGAGCCATCGGGCCCCGCCAGCCGATTGGCGCAAAACTGACCGCTTATTTCGCGTGCCGCGCCAGGTAATCCGCCAGCCCTTGCGGGGTCATGCCGCGCGCATTGGCGGTGGTGAAGACATCGCCGCGATTGACCAGCTTGCGATCGGGCGTGAACACCAGTACGGCGGGAGCGCCGCGCAGCTTTTCGCTAAAGCCCAGCTTGGCGGGTATATGCAGGTTGCGGTTGAAGCGCCCCACATCCACCTCGACCACTTCATAATGAGTATCCACGAAGCGCCTGATCTCGGGCAGCTTCATGAAATTGAACAGCACGATACAGTCCGGGCACCAGTTGCCCCCCAGATCCAGCAGCACCCGCTTGCCGGAGGCCTTGGCCCGGGCAAAGGCGCGCGCAACAGCGGCATCGGCATCGGCCTTCTCGTCATAGACCTGCATGGTGACGATGGGCAGCTGCGTCAGGCTGGTAATGGATGGCTTGGGCGCGGGAACAGCCGCCAGGGCGGGCGTCACCAGCAACACAAGAGCAAGCGCGGCCTTCCTCATGCGGCAGCGGGCGCGATCAGGCCACGTCCCTCCAGCAGGGCTTCGATATGGGGATCGCGGCCACGGAAAGCGCGATAGGCGGTGGCGTAATCGCGGGTGCCGCCAGAGGAATAGATGAACTTGTGCAGGCGGTGGGCCGTGGCGGGATCGAACGGGTCATGGGCTTCTTCAAATGCCTTGAAGCCGTCAGCGTCCAGGACTTCCGACCACATATACGCGTAATAGCCGGCGGAATAGCCGTCGCCGCTAAAGACATGGGTGAAATGCGGCGCGCCATGACGCGGCGCAATTTCTTCGGGCATGCCGATACGCTGCAAGGTGGCGGCCTGGGCCGCCAAAGGATCACTGCCGGGGGGCAGGGTGTGGAAGTCCATGTCGATAAGCGCCGAGGCGAGGAATTCGACGGTGGCGAAACCCTGGCCGTAATTGCGCGCCGCCAGAAGCTTGTCCAGCAGGGCCTTGGGGATCGGCTCGCCGGTCTCGTGGTGGCGGGCAAAGCGGGTCAGGACATCGGGCTCTTCCAGCCAATGCTCATAAAGCTGGGAGGGGAGCTCGACAAAATCGCGCGCCACGTTGGTGCCCGACAGGCGGGGGAAGCGCACCTGGCTGAGCAGCCCATGCAGCGCATGTCCGAATTCGTGGAACAGTGTCACCGCATCGTCGAACGACAACAGGCAGGGATCGCTTTTGCTGAAATTGCAATTGTTGACGATGAAGGGCAGGACGTTGTCATTTTCTTTGGGGCCATTCACCCGCTCCTGATCGCGGAAGCTGGACATCCAGGCGCCGCCCTGCTTGCCGGTGCGGGCGAAATAATCGCCATAGAAAAGACCGATCACCTGGCCTTCGCGCAAGACCTCCCACACCCGCACATCGGGATGATAGACCGGCATGTCGCCGCGTTCGCGAAAAGTCAGGCCGAACAGCTTCTGCGCGGTGTAGAACGAAGCCTCGATCAGATTGCCGAGCTGGAAATAGGGCTTGAGCTGGGCTTCGTCGAAATCATACTTCTCCTGGCGCAGCTTCTCGGCGTAATAGCGCCAGTCCCAAGGCGCCAGCCGGAAATTGCCGCCCTGGCGGGTGATCAGGTCCTGCAAGGCATCGCGTTCTTCCAGGGCGCGCAGCCGCGCCGGTCCCCAGACATCTTCCAGCAGGGCGCGGGCCTTTTGCGGCGTGCCCGCCATGCTGTCCGCCAGCTTGAAGGTCGCGAAATTCTCATGGCCCAGCAGGGTGGCGCGTTCGGCGCGCAGGGCCAGCATCTCGGTGATGATGGCGCCGTTGTTATGGTCGTTGGCATTGTCGCCGCGCGACACCCAGGCGCGCCAGAGCTGCTCGCGCGCATTACGGTCGTCGGCATATTGCAGGAAGGGTTCGGCGCTGGAGCGCGACAGGGTCACCGCATAGGGCGCTTCGATCTTGATCTGCGCGGCTTTCGACGAGGCCGCATCGCGGATGGAGGCGGGAATGCCGGCCATCTGCGCTTCACTCAGCGGCAGGATCCAGTCCTCCTCATCGGCCAGCACATTCTGGCTGAACTGGGTGCCCAGCACCGCCAGACGCTGGGCGATGGCCGCCAGGCGGTCGCGGTTTGCGCCTTTCAGCTGCGCGCCGGCACGCACGAAATCCAGGTAATAGCGCTCCAGAACCCGCAGCGATTCACCGTCCAGCCCCAAGCTTTCGCGCTGCTGATAAACTTCATCCAAACGGGCGAACAGGACCGGGTGCATGGAGATGGCGCTCCAATGCGCCGACAGGCGGGGTGCCATCTCCAATTCTATGGCCTGCAACGCCTCATCGGTATTGGACGAGGTGAGGTTGCCGAAAACGCTATCCACCCGCGTCAGCAGCCGCCCGCTTTTCTCCAGCGCCACCACCACATTGTCGAAGCTGGGGGCGGCGGCATCGGATGCAATGGCCACGATCTCGGCGGTGTGCTCGGCCAAAGCGCGGTCATAGGCGGGGCGGAAATGCTCCGGCGCGAACCGGTCCAGTGGCGGGGCGCCGAAGGGCGCGGTCCAGTCTTCAAAAAACGGGTTGCTCATGCTCTTTATATAAGCCCGCTCAGCGGATTTCCCACACCACCGAAACATTGGCGGCGACGCTTTCCTCACCCGCCGCCACGGGAACGGCGCTTTCGGCCTGCATTGCCATGGCGCGGTACATCGGCTGGGGCGGCATGACGCCGCCGCCTTCGCTGATGGACTGGATTGGCCCCAAGGTCACGCCCGCCGCCCTGGCATAGGTTTCGGCGCGGAGCTTCGCGTCGGCGATGGCTTCGGCGCGCGCCTTGGCCAGCATCGGCGCGGGGTCGCGGATGGAGAAATTGATCCCGTTCATCTGGTTGGCGCCTGCCGTGACCAGCGCATCCAGCGCCGCGCCCAGCTTTGAGACATCGTCCAACCGCACCGAGACATTGTTATGGACCTGATATCCGGTCAGGCGCGGGCGCTCATTGTTGTTGCCGCCGGTATATTGCGGCGAGACCGAAAAGTTGGTGGTCTGGATGTTCCTGGCCGGCACGCCCATTTTCTCCAGGGCGCCGAATACGCCCTTCATGCGAGCGGTGTTGGTGCTCAAGGCCTGGGCCGCGGTGGGGGCGCTGGTCATGACGCCGGCGGTGATCTGCACCTGGTCGGGCGCGGCCTTCACCTCGCCATGGCCGGGCATGGCTATGGTGCGTGTCTCGGCGGCAAGCGCCGGGCCGGCCAGCAGCAGGCTGGCGGCGAGAAGTGCGGAAAATGCGGTTTTCATCAGGATTTCTCTTTCAAATTCTCGTTCAATTTCAAGGGCCCATCCGGGCGGAAGGCTGACCGCCAAGAGCGGCGAAATCGGGGCATTGTGGCGGTTGGCGGCCGCGCAAATCCTGTTATACCCCCTTTCGGAAAGGGCCTGTAGCTCAGTTGGTTAGAGCTGACCGCTCATAACGGTTAGGTCCCAGGTTCGAGTCCTGGCGGGCCCACCAATGCACGTTCGTCGCAGTTCGCGCACGTGTGCTGGCATTCGAGAACATCCAATGACATCAAGCATTTGTGCTCGCACGTGTTCGCTCGCGTGTTTTGGCAGTCGGATTTTTTGTTGGTACATTTGAAGCGAAAGACCAACACGTTCCGGAAAAAGACCAACATGCCTTTGACCGATGCAAAAGTGCGAGCTCTGAAAGCCCGCCAAGCTCAATACAAGGTAGGCGATAGCGGAGGTCTCTATCTCCTGGTGTCCACCAGCGGTGGGAAGTTATGGCGCCTCGCCTATCGCTTCCACGGCAAACAAAAATCGCTGGCACTTGGCAAGTATCCCGAAACCACGCTCTTGGAAGCTCGACATGGTCGCGATGAAGCGAAGCGGCTGATAGCCAAAGGCACTGACCCATCAAACGAAAAGAAAGTCGAAAAGAGAGAGCGACGCATTGCTGCAGGCAATACGTTCGGGACGGTGGCCGACGAATGGTTTGAGGCGAATTCGGAGAGATGGGTTACGTCGTACTCAACCCGGCTTCGCAGCCGTTTGGACGCGGATCTCCTCTCAGTCCTGGCAAATCGTCCGATTGCGGAGATCACGCCGCTTGAGGTGCTTGAGGTCGTCAGAAAGATCGAAAAACGCGACGCCATAGAGATGGCAAAACGAGTAATGCAGATGGCGAGCGGCATATTTCGTTATGGAGTTGCAACTGCCCGATGCAGTCGAGATCCGACTGTTGATCTGAAGGGCGCGTTGAAGCCGGCTAAGGCAGTCAAGCACAGAACTGCGCTGCCAGCGGCTGAAATTCAACAATTCATGCGTGATCTGGAACAGTATGATGGAGACGTCGTAACGCAGCTGGCAGTGAAGCTCGTTGCGCTTACGTTTGTGCGCACCGCTGAGATCCGCTTCGCTCGTTGGTCCGAGTTTGAGGGCTTGGACGGCCCGGAGCCTCTTTGGCGTATTCCGGCTGACCGAATGAAAATGCGCCGGCCGCATTTGGTCCCTCTCGCCCCGCAGACTGTAGATGTCTTGCAAAAGCTTCGGAGGATTACCGGCAAGAACCAATACCTTTTCCCGGCAGCGACAAAGTCAGGCGTTATGTCTGAAAACACCCTGATTTTTGCACTTTATCGGATGGGGTATCACAGTCGTGCCACAGTGCATGGGTTTCGTTCGACAGCATCCACCGCGTTGAACGAGGCTCAATTTAATCGAGACTGGGTCGAGATGCAGCTTGCGCACTGCGATGGTAGCGTTCGGGGCGTGTACAACGCTGCAGAGTGGCTTCCGGGCCGCCGGGAAATGATGTGCTGGTGGGCCAATCGGGTTGTTGTGCCCAGGCTGCGGTTGGCTTCCTGAGTCGACTCGAGATTATGGCTAGCCTCGCCAAAAAATGAGGTCGGAGGTTTCGATATATGGATTTTAAGGCCCCATACCTATTGGCGATGCGCGAGCAGGCCCCAGCAATGTTTAACGAGCTGATACGCTCCGGCAAGATGGAAGAGCATCTGGCGGAGAAGTCCAAAGAGGCACACATGATGTTCGCTGACCTGACCAACGGGATGGCGCAGCTTCCGAGTGGCTATCCCAGAGACGAACAGGCCGCAAGCGCGGCGGAACGGACGGTTCTCGAGACCCTGATTGAGTTCCCTGAAAACTGAGGTCGGCATGGATTAATGCCAAAAGGCTTGACGGCGGCGAAATGAATGGCATGCCCACATCAGTGACGGGTGACGGGTGACGGGTGACGGGTGACGGGTGACGGGTGACGGGTGACGGGTGACGGGTGACGGGTGA
>JBBSKJ010000177.1:0-5344 GCA_038256475.1 Micropepsales bacterium
AAGCCGGAAGACAGTGAGGTTCTGGCCTATTGCGAAAGCCTGGTAGAGGCGCTGGGAAATGCGCCCGCGCCTGTTCCTGCGCACCACCGAATTTCTCTGGCAGGAAGGCCATACCGCCCATGCCAGCGAGGCCGAAGCGGTCGAGGAAACCCGCAAGATGCTGGAAGTCTATCGCAGCTTCGCCGAAGACACCCTGGCCATGCCCGTGGTCGCGGGCGAGAAGCCCGAGAATGAACGCTTTCCCGGCGCGGTGAACACCTATTCCATCGAAGCCATGATGCAGGATGGCAAGGCGCTGCAGGCCGGCACCTCGCATTTCCTGGGCACCCACTTTGCCGAGGCTCAGAGCATCAAGTTCCAGAACGATGCCGGCGGCATGGATTTCTGCAACACCACCAGCTGGGGTGTCTCCACCCGCCTGATCGGCGGCGTGATCATGACTCACGGCGATGATGACGGATTGCGCCTACCCCCCGCCATCGCGCCGCGCCAGATCGTGGTCGTGCCGATGTTGCGCGACAAGCCGGAAGACAGTGAGGTTCTGGCCTATTGCGAAAGCCTGGTAGAGGCGCTGGGAAAGCTCAGCGTGTTCGGCCAGCAGGTGCGCGCTTTGCTGGACCTCAAGAAAATAAAATCCGCGGAAAAGCGCTGGAACTGGGTCAGGCGCGGCGCCCCCATCATCATCGAGATCGGGCCGCGCGACGCCGCAGGCGGCAACATCACCTATATGCGGCGCGACACGCTGCGCGACGGCGACAAGGTCAAGTCCATCGCGGTGGGTCGCCAGGAATTCATCGAAGAGAAAGCCGTGCAGCTGCTGGCCGAGATTCAGCACAGCCTGTATGCCGAGGCCAAGGCGCGGCTGGACGCCAACATCAAGAGCGGCGTCACCGACTGGGCGGGAGTGGAAAGTTATTTCTCCGGCAGCGATGAGGAGTTCAAAGGCTGGCTGCGCGTCTCATGGTCCAAGCCCAGCGGCGCGGACCTTGAAGCAGTGGATGCCAAGCTCAAGACTCTCAAGCTAACGATCCGCAACGCGCCCTCGCAGCAGCCCGATACGTTCGCGCCCTGCCTGTTCACCGGCAAGCCCGGCGTTGAGGAGATTTTGATTGCCAGAGCTTATTGAAGAAGGGCCTATGAAAGCCGGCTGACGGTCTCGAACACCACGGCAATGGCGACCATCACGGTCAGCAGCGGTCCCACGACCGATCGCTTGCGCTGGAAGAAAATCCGCTTCTTCGGGAGCCGCTCTTCATAAAAGCTCCAACTGTCGTGCAGCATCCTCGCGCCCCTTGCCCGTTGGATGCGACGCTAGGACGGCGGCGGTTACCGCCCCTTTAAGATGTGTCCTAAAATGCGTCAGACGCTATTGCAGCGCGACGCCGCCAACGGCTGCCCCCGGCATGCGCTGCACCCAGGGCGCGCGGCCCGGCATCTGTGCAATCAGCCCGCGAATATCCACGTCCTGCGGGCCCGCCAGCGTATGACGATCGCGGTCCACCTCCCGCCGCATCTGGGCCTGGACCGCATACCAGCGGCGCTTGCCCGACTGGTCGGGGCAGCCCGGGCCGTCATCGCCCCAACGCAGCTCGACACAGTGATAGGGGTCGAACGACATGGCGAACAGTCGGCGGGACATATCATCAAAGGTCAGCGGCACGGGCCGCTTGTCGCTGGACAGATAGGTGATGGTGCAGGCCTGGCTCTGCTGGTCATAGGCATTCAACAGGTCGCGCTTCAGATCGGTGCCGTCATAGACGATGCGCGGATCGCGGTTCAGCCATTGGCCGATCATCCGCGCCAGATCGCGGCGGAAGGCAACGAAGCCCGCCTTCAACCGGGCATCGCGCGCGGGCGTGGCATAGCTTTCCCACTCCGCGTTATCGCTGCTGTAGATGTTGGGCGGAATCTGCGAGGGATGCAGCTTGGCCGAAATGCCGTTTGCAATCGCCTGGTTCACCGCCTGCGCCCGGTCGTTCAGGTCGTTGCACAGGATGCGCATGTTGGCCTGCAGCTCATAGACCGGATTGAAATCGGTGCGGCCGCCTGACACCGCCACCCGGACATATTCGTAATAGCCCAGCCGCGCGCCCTTATAAGCCCAGCGCGCCTTGCTTTCGTCGCCGGTGGGGTTGGGCTCGGTGCCCAGATATTGGACCAGCGAGAAATCGCGGATCTGCTGGTTGCGGGCAAAGACATAGCGCCCGCCAACCAGACGGCCATTTTCCCGGCGCGCGCCCACCAAACGCAGCGGCCGCCAGTTCTTCAGTCCCCAGCCCAGCGCTGCGGGGCTGCGCCCGAACTGCGCGCCATAGACCGAGCGGGTGATGGTGAAATCGGGATGGGCGTCCATGTAATGGATGCGCCCCGACGGCTCGACGCGATAGACGATGCCGATATGGGCATTGGTGTCATAGATGATGGTGCCGGGCCGGATGCTGCCGGGCTGCAAGGCCGGTGAATAGAAGTCCGACGGCACGGCGCTGTCAGTTCTCGCATCGGTGCGGAAGGTGGCGGAATAGACGCTGTCGATCATCTGGCGCAGCGCCGCGGCCCCGTTTACGCCGCCGCCATTGTCGGTGATATGGGCGCGCCCGACCACGCGGTTGGAGGTGTCGCCGAAGCGCGAACCGGCCACACCATTCACATAGGAAAAGGGCAGCCCGTTCTTCCAGGCATAATAGGCGCGCAGCAGGTAGGGAAGCTTGCCGCAGTCGACATCGATATCCAGGAAGGCGCCGTCACTGCCCCGATAGGGATTGGCCGGATCGCGCAGGCAGCTTTGCGACGAGGAGCAGCCCGAATCCCCCAGCGCGGTGATGAAGCGGCCATAGCCGATCTCGTCCTTTTCGTCCCAGTGATCCTTGGTGATGCGCCATGGCGCCGCCTCGGCGGCGAAGGAGCCGCAGACCGTCAGCACCAGGGCGAGAAGAAGCGCGCGCATCCGCCAAATCTAGCAGCGCGGGGCGAGCGAAATTGGGGCAATGTCCGGGCTGGTTAACGGCAGGGCTTGGGGTTCAGCAGCGGCGCCATGCGGCGGCCGTCGAACCCGGCATAGGCACCACCGCCTGCCCCCGTGGCGGGGTTGCGGTCACGGCCCCGAAAGCCGGTCTGGGCCTGGGGCGCACCACCGGCCAACGGCACCATGATCTCGTCGGGAAGCGGAACCGGCGGGGCGCCGACATCGGCGGGAATTACGGCGCTGCCGGTCGAATCGACCCCGGCAGCCAGGTCGGCGCCGGCCATGCAGTTAGAAGGCTCGCCCCCGTCCAGCAGGGGATCGGGTTTGCCGGGCCGGGTGATCTGCCCGGCCTTTTCAGTGGTGGCACCGCGAGACCCGGTTGGGTTCGCGGTCGCTCCGAAGGCCGGATTTGCCACCAAAAACAGGGCTACAACCGCTAGCGCGCGGGCGCAAAGCCGGACGAAATTATATTGCGCATGTTGCACTGCAATGGCCTATTTATGTCGTGACAGCTTCCGCGAAGCACTGTATCAACCAACCAATAAAAGAACGTTGACCGCACAGAACGGCCAAGTTCGGGGAGAAATACCGCCAAAGCGGGCGAAGGCCGGAAGCGATGCTTCCGGCCTTTTCTGTACTGACGAACAGGACAGCTATAAGGGGCTCGACGCTGCCTTGCGTCACGAATCAGTTAAGCAAAGCGCTGGCGAGTACGTGAACGGGATGGCCCACACGAACAGCTTTGAAAGCTTTTGGGCGATGCTTAAGCGTGGATATATGGGCAACTATCACAAGATGAGCGTGAAGAATTTTGCTCGGTACGTTACCGAATTCGCGGGCCGTCATAATGTCCGTGACCTCAACACGCTAGCGCAAATGGTAGCGCTGGTGCGCGATCTCGAAGATCGCAGGCTTCGGCACACCGATCTGGGGAACTACCATGGCTAACGAACGGATCACAGAAGACCATGTGCGGGAACACTTTAAAGGCGATGCGCTTTTTAGCGCCGTCAGGTTTGAGGAACAAAAGACGTCAGTTGCCAAGGCCAAAGCTTGCTTAGCAAAGGCGTCCAAAAATCTTACCGGAAAGGGTGGTTCGCCGGAGTTCATCATCACCTTTCCGGCATTGCCCGACGACATCATCGTCGTAGAATGCAAGGCGGACTCTAAGTTCCACAAAAGCGCGAAGGGTGCAAATCCAGCCTGCTACGCAGTGGATGGCGCGTTACACTATTCTGCGTTTCTGTCCCAAGCCTACAACGTCCTTTCTATTGCGGTTAGCGGCGAAAAGTCTGGGAAGCTGAAAGTCTCTTCCTTCTATCAAAAGAAGGGTGAAACTAAAATTTGCGAAGAGGGCTCGTCCCTTCTCGACATCTATTCTTACATTACTAGATTCACGGATGAAACAGTTGCAAAGAACATCGAATCTGGGGAGATCACCAAGACCGCTATCGATCTCAACAAGGAACTAAACGACTACTCCATTGTAGAATATGAGCGTTGCACCCTAGTCAGTGCAATTCTTCTGGCCCTGCAGGATAAAGCCTTTAAAGCATCCTACAAAGAGTGCGCTACGGCAAAGCTACAGCCAACGCCACAGCGCTTGGCGAAGTTCATCGTCACTAGCATTAAAAATGTTCTTGAGGACAACAAGATTGATGACACTCGCGTAGCTTCGATGCTTGGCGAGTACGAGAAGATAAAAAATCACTCAATCGCCAAAGAACCTAAGATAAAGAAAAAGAAGGCCTCCGATCAGCAAGACAACTACGTGCTTCGGGACATCACTGAACGGCTTGAGCAGTCTGTGCTACCGCTCATCGCCATGGGTGACAAAGGATACGATGTTCTAGGCCGGTTCTATCGAGAGTTCATCCGGTATGCTGGAACCGACAAGAAAACTGGACTGGTGCTTACGCCACAACATATTACTGAGTTTTTCTGCGATGTAGCCGGTCTTAATGTGAACGATGTCGTATTTGATTCATGCTGCGGCAGTGGCGGATTTCTGATATCTGCCATGAAGCGGATGCTTGAGGAAGCAGACGGCAATCAGAAGAAAAAGCGCGCAATCAAGGAAAACCAACTCGTCGGCATCGAGCGACGAACGGATATGTTCACGTTCGCCTGTTCCAACATGATGATGAGTGGTGATGGAAAATCGCACATCTACCAAGGTGACTCATTTGCAGGCGAGGTTATCGCCAAGGTTAAGTCACTTAAACCGACGGTTGCTTTCCTCAACCCCCCGTATGACGTTGGGGAAGATGGCCAACTCGAATTTATAGAGAACGCGCTAGCCTGTTTGCCAGCCGGTGGTCGTTGCGTCGCTATCGTGCAAATGAGTTGTGCGACTGCCACAAACGCCAAGCCGGTGCTAGT
>JBBSKJ010000178.1:0-5322 GCA_038256475.1 Micropepsales bacterium
CACCACCGGCGGGTCGGGCATGATCATGTCGCCTGACTGCCAGACCGGAACGGCGCTGATCTTGCCGTCTGTCTGGATCACTTCCATCGCCATGATGCTGCCATAGGGCGTCGGCCCCTGGTTCACCGGGAAGGCGGGCGCGTGCTTGGAATTGCCGCCATGCATGGGCAGATACAGGAAGCGGCGGCCGTCGGGCGTGGGATAGGTGGTGATGGCGCCCCACACGCCGCGGCCCGGATCGGTGCCGGTTTCCTCGTCATTGCCCAGGCGGGCCGATTGCCAGAGTGGGGTCATGTGATCGTCACCGCCCAGATTGTTGGCGTCGAGCAGGCGCAGATAGCCTTCCTTCTGCGTGGCGGCGACCAGCGTCTTGCCGGCGAATTCGAACACCACCGGCGAGGCGGAACCGGACAAGTCCATCTTCAGATTGTGGGCGTGGTTGGAGGGCAGGAACGCGTCAATCACGCGCACCGCCTTGGGCGCAAGCTTGAGGATGGTTTCGCTGAAATCGCCGCGCAGCGGATCGTGGCGGCCGTTGGAGGTTTCCAGGATCACGGTGCCGCGCGGTCCGCGCGCCAGTGCGCCACGGCCCCAGGGGGCGGCGGGACGCGCGCCCGAAGTGAAGAAGTAGGTAGCGCGGGGATTCTTGAGGTCCTTCACATCCATCGCGCTGACGGCGCTGGCGTCCTTCAAGGGGCCGGTGCCGCGCCGGACAAGTCCGGACATGGCGGCGGCATGCATGGGCGAGTCCGGATTGACGACTTCGGCGCAGGCGCGGCCCGACGTGGTGTAGACCACATTGTCGATCAGGTTGAGGCTCCAGGCGCGGGCGAAGGGCGAGACAAATTCGGTGGGCGTCATCATCTCCGTGCCGTCTGCCAGATTGAGGGCGCGCAGCTTGCCGTCATTGGACGTGACGAAGATCAGACCCCGGGCCTTGTCAATGGTCGGCGTGGCCTGGGGGGTGTTGGAGCATTGCCAGTCCGGCGGTTTGGTCGCCTTCACCGGATTGATGAAAGTTTTCTGCCAAAGGATCGCGCCGCTGGCGATGTCGAGGGCGAACAGCGTGTCGTCGCGGCCATGGATATAAAGAAGATCCTTGGCGCCTTGCGCGGTGGAAACACCGGCGGCGATCACTGGCGCGGTGACGGTGGAAAGCGTGTTGAGTTCGGTGGGGGTGGAGAGCTGGGTGGTCCAGACATTGCGCAGGCCCGAGACGTTCTTGACGTTCAGCACTTTTTCGGCGCGGTTCCAGCCCGAGCGTTCCGGGTCGTAGCCCCAGGTCAGCCATTCGTCGGTGGCGGGCGCTTCCACTTTCACCGGCAGAGGGCGCGGCGGCAGGGCGCGCAGTTCGGCGTCCAGGGCGTCGAGCTTGGCGCGGGTATAGACCTGCGGCACGTACTGGCGCACTTCGGCCAGGGTGAAATCGCGTGCTTCGGGCGGGGCTTTCACGATGTCGGGGAAGTTCTTGAGCAGGATGGCGTTGGCGGCGGGGTTGGCCATCAGCTCGCCGATGGTGGCGGTGTCGTGGGCCCAGGGACCGCCGCTGGATTGCGCCCCAAGAGGCGAAAAAGCCGCGGTTCCGCAGAGCAGGCCAGCCACAAGCGTAGCGGTGAGCAAGGACGCGATTTTCATGGAGAACCCCTTTTGCAGCCCGGCAGCGGGTCCGAGGCCCGCGCGGTCGGGCGGAAAGCTCAGATTTGCCCAAGCCAATGTCAACAGCCGATGTAAACCCTGAGAACGGGTGTTAATGGGGCTTAACACATGCGACCGGATCTGGGGTTAAAGGCTTTCACACATTTGTCTGCCTAATCTGAAGGCGAATTTTTCGGACACTTGGGTCGTGAAGAGGACGCGTTCGGTAGGGTTCCTGCTTACACTGGTTATCGGGTCCCTCATTGTCATTCTTCTGTCGGCCTTCGCCATGACGGCGAAGGGCGCTTATGACTATGCGCGGGAGAATGCCCGCGTCGCCAGCATCGTCGCGGCCCTGCACCATGTGGTGTCGGCGCGCGAGGCGCTTCGCACCGAACAGGGCATTCTGAACACCGCTCTGTCAGAGCCCAGGCCAACCAATGCCGAGCAGCGCCGCTGGTTTGTCGGCGTGCATTCGCGCTCCAATGTCCAGGTCCATGCCGTTGAAAGACGGCTGGGCCGCCTGACGGGTCGGCAAGGGCCGATGCTGGCGAAGCTGAGCGAAGCACGCCTGGCCTATGACGAAGTTTTCGCCCGCGTGCTGGATGCCACCGCCCTGCCGGGAGAAGAACGCCCGGCCACGCTGAACGATGAGATGCTGCGGCGGCTGTTTGCGCTGGTGGATACAATCGATGCACAAGCGGCGCCGCTGACGCGCCATGTCGCCGGCAGCAGTCCGTTCATGAGCGAGATGATGCGCATCAGCGACATTGCCTGGCGGCTGCGGGCCGCAGCGGGCGATGACCGCCGCTCCATGTCGACGCTGATCCAGGCAGGGCGTGCGCCGACGCCGAGCGAACTGCAGCGCCAGTGGCGCGTGACCGGCGAAATCGACGCGCCATGGGAATCGATCGTAAGGGCGGCGCAGCAGCCGAATTTTCCCGCCGACATCAAGGCGGCGATCCGGCAAGCCGACCGCGCCTATTTTGGCGCCTATCGCGCCCGGCGCGCGCGGATCATCCAAGACCTGACGGCCGGGCACAAGGTTGACCTGGACCGGGTGGAATGGCTGGAAAGCACGACACCGGCGCTGAACAGCCTGATGTATATCTCCAAAGTCGCGCTGAACAATAGCGACCGCGTCGCCCAGGCGCAGGCCAAAACCGCCACGCGCCGGTTGTGGATCGCCATCATGCTGATGCTGCTGTCTGCCGGGCTGGCGGGCTATGCCGCCTGGGTGGTTATTCGGCGGGTTATCACGCCGCTGCGCCAGATCACCGAAGCATTGCAGACCCTCGGTGATCGTGCCGCGCTTCAGACCCTGCAGTATAATGCGCGCGACGACGAGATCGGGCAGTTCTCCCGCGCCCTGCTGACGTTTCAGAAGAGCGCGGCGGACCGCCAGCGGCTGAAGAACGAAGTGCTGCGCAGCCATCTGGCGCAGGAGGCGGCCGAAAGCGCCAGCCGGACCAAGTCGGAATTCCTCACCAATATGAGCCATGAGCTGCGCACGCCGCTGAACGCGGTGATCGGCTTTTCGGACATGATGCTGCACAAGGTCCATGGGCCGCTGGCCGACAAGTATCAGTCCTATGCCATGCTGATCCATGATGCCGGCAATCACCTGCTCAACCTGGTGTCCGACATTCTCGACCTGGCCAAGATCGAGGCGGGGCGGTTCCAGCCCGACTTCCGCGATGTGGAAATCCGCGAAGCGCTGGAAAGCTGTGTGGCGCTGGTGCGGCGCCGGGCGGAGGAGAAACAGGTGCGCCTGGCGGCGCATCTGCCCGAACAACCCGTGACGATCCAGGCCGATACCAGGGCCTGCAAGCAGATCGTTCTTAATCTTCTGTCCAACGCCGTGAAATTCGCTCGCGCTGACGGGCTGGTGGAGATTTCGCTGCGCGGCGACAGCGAGAAGATCGAGATCGCGGTGCGGGACAATGGCATCGGCATCCCGGCGGATGTGCTGCCGCGACTGGGGAAGGTCTTTGAACAGGCCAACAACGATCCCATGCTGGCGCGGGAGGGCACGGGACTGGGCCTGGCGCTGGTGCAGGCGCTGGTGCGCGAACATGGCGGCCAGCTTGATATCGAGAGCCAGGAGAATGTCGGCACCTGCGTCCGCGTGACCCTGCCGTGCCGGCAAGCGGCGCGCATCGCGGCCTGAAGGCGCAAGTTTAACCGCGCAGTAACCATGCCGATGCCGATAAATCGGCACGCCGGTCCCCCCAGTCTCACAGTAACTGTTTGCATAGGGGCGCGGCGTTACACTGGCCCCGGGGAAAGAAAAACAGCCGGGCAAAGTGCGGCGCACGCAATCGATTTCACATCTGGTGACCGCGATCACCGCCATTCTGGTGGTGGCGCTGGTGTCGGTGTTCGCCTGGCAGGGGCTGCGGGCGCTGGAAGGCCAGCGCGAAGCGGTGCACATCAAGACCCAGGTCGCCATTGCGCGTGATATCGTATTGGTGCGCGAAGCGCTGCGGGTGGAACTGGGCGTGATCGTTGGCGTGTTGTGGCACAAGGCGCCGGCCACGCCTGCCATGCTGAGAAAATTGGAAGGCGCCCATGCGCGTTCGGCGGCATTGCTGCGGCCGCTGGAGCAGGCGCTGGAAAAATATCCGGTGCGCAGCGGCGCTGGCGACGTCACCCGGATCCTGGTCAGCCACGCCAAGTATGAGGCGCTGTTTCCCCGCGTGATGGCGGCGCTGAAGCAGCCGCAGGACCAGCGGCCCCGGCAGATGGAGTTCGATCCGCGCCGTTCCATCTATGAGCTGGTGGCCGAGATCGACAGCCATGCGATGGAGATTTCCCGCAACATCGCCTCCAGCAGTCCGGCGATGAGCGAATTGATGAAGGTGAGCGACCTGGCCTGGTTCGTGCGCAGCTTCGCGGGCGAGGAACGGGGCATCATGGCGCGGCTATTGTCTGGCGAGACCGTACCGGGCCGGGAGGCTTTCGATCACCTGGCCCATACACGCGGCGCGATCGACGGGCCCTGGCAGTTCATCGGCATGGCGCTTTTGCAGAAGGACTTTCCCGCCGACCTGCGCAAGGCGGTCAAGCAAGCCGAAGCGCGCTATTTCATCGACTATCGCAGCATGCGGGAAAAAATGCTGGGCGACGTGCTGGCGGGACGCAGATCGCCGCTCACGGTGCCGCAATGGCAGGACATGACGGCGTCGGCGCTGGGCAGCCTGATGGCGGTGTCGCGGACCGCGCTGGATATCGCCGCCAGCCGGGCAGGAGACAGTGTGGTCGCGGCGACGGGCGCGCTTTACCAGGCGCTGGCGATGATGCTGGTTTCGATCGCGCTGGCCATGCTGGGCGCGGTCTATGTGATTTTCCGGGTGGTGCGGCCACTGCGCCAGATCACCCAGGCCATCAACGCCGCCAGTGCGGGCGAGCCTAGCCGGATGGAGTTTGACGACCGCGCTGACGAGATCGGCCAATTCTCCCGCGCCCTCAACCTGTTCCAGCACAATCTGGCCGACAAGAAGAAGCTGGAAATGGAAGTGCTGCGCAAGAATGTGGAGATGGAGGCGGCCGTCACCGCAAGTCGGATCAAGAGCGAGTTCCTGGCCAATATGAGCCATGAGCTGCGCACGCCGCTGAACGCGGTGCTCGGTTTCTCGGACATGATGCTGCACAAGGCGTTTGGGCCGCTGCCGGAACGCTATGCGG
>JBBSKJ010000179.1:0-5319 GCA_038256475.1 Micropepsales bacterium
GCACCTCGGTCACGCCGGGCAGCGGGTTGCGCAGCTTCAGATCACCCTGCCCCACCCGGCGCACACGCGCATGGGCCGGAAAACGCGGCTGGAAGATGTTCTGGCCATAGATCTCGATCATGTCGCCGGGCCGGACATGCGCCGCCATCCAGCTTTGCGCCTCATAGCGCGGGTCCATCAGCATGGCGGCATTGACGGCGATGCAGTGATGCAGCGCGACCAGTGCGGTACCGGCCAAAACAAGACGCGCGCCCAAAGCCAGCCAGCGACGGGCATGAAAGGCCAGCATCGATGCGGCGATGCCGATATAGACGCATGCGAACACCGCCTGCGGCAGCAGAAAACGATGGTCGGTGCGCAGCGCCGAAAAGTTGAAACAGACGATGAAGGAAGTAATCGCCAGCAGTGGCAACAGGCCCGCCACCCAGACAGACCTGTCCTCGCGAAAGCGTGACAGATGCAGTCCCAGGCCTGTCGCCGCCAGCAGCGACGCCACGGCGCCATAGCCGCGCGTGAAAAAGCGCGCCATGTCGCCCAGCAGCGCCAACCAGCCAGCAGGCCCGGCAACAAAGGCGGCATAATCCTGGCTCGCCGGGCCAACCAGGAACGCCAGGCGCCGGGCAAAGCCAACCGGATTGGTAATGGCGCCGTCCACCAGCAGCAGCGCGAAAATCGACGCCATTGCGGCCAGCAGCAGCGTGACAAGGACGGCGCGGGCATTGCGGCGCGGCCAGGGATCGGCAGCGAACCAGATCAGCAGGAAGAGCGGCAGACTGAAGGCAAACACCGCATAGGCCTGGTCCTTGGTCGCCACCGCAGCGGCGGCCAGCAGCGCCGCCCACCAGAAGAGTTTGGGGTGGTGCTGGGTCACCGCCCGCATGACCAGCATCAGCGACAGCGCCGACCAGAAAAGATAGGGCACATCCAGATTGCTGACCTGGCCGTAATAGGTCAGCACCACGCCAAGGGCGCAGGCTCCGGCGGCGAACAGCCCGGCGCGCGCGCCCGCGACCAGCCGCGCCATCTCGCCGACGCACCAGATGATGCCCAGCGACATCGCCAAATTGACCAGCCGCGCCACCACGGCGAAGAAGGTCATGTAGGCAGGCTTGGTGAATTCCGCGATCACGTCGGCCTGCGTGAAAGACGGCACATTGAACAACGCGATCAGGATGCCCGGCAGGGTCAGCACCGCCAGCACAAAGGCATGCAGCGGCGGATAGGTGAAATAGGAACCGGGTGTGTAGGTCAGCGCCAGGGCGGTGAGGAAGTTGCGCGGCGCGAAGCCGTCATTGTCCCAGCCATCGGCCGCCGGCAGGCCCCAGAACAGGCCGGTGACGCGCAGCGCCGCCGCGGCACACAAAATCCAGGCCAGCGGGCTGCGGGCCAGAGTTCGAACCAGGATGCCCATCAGCCCCTGCCCCGCTTGCGCAACTGTTCCAGCGCCCAGGGCAGGCCCGCCACCAGCGTCACCAGACCCAGATCGGCGGCCGCCAGTATCACCAGAACCGTCGCCACCGGCGCCACGGGCAGATTGGCCATGCCCGCCGCCGCGATCCCCGCGCCGACATAGATAAGGTCCTTGTTCGGCACCATGGGCAGGCGCGTCACCACCAGGCGCAGCGCCACGAATTGCAGACAGGCAACGGCGGTCGGCAGGGCGCCGGACAGGTACCAGAGGAAGAATTCCACGGTCAGGACGCAGAAGCTGCGCGCGAAGTGAATGCCGAAGGTCGCCGCGATCTGTCCGCGGCTCAGCACCGTCACCTTGCGATGCCCCAGCACCAGAATGACGCTCAGCCAGAGCGGGATCGAACCGATCGCCAGATAGATCCACAGATTGTCTGAGACGCTTTGCGGAATCTGCAAGCCCCCGGTGGCCAGCAGCATCAACGCCATCACCCACACCATGGCCAGGCCCGCGCCCCCCGACAGCACATTACTGTCCTTGATGGCATGGATCAGCATGCCGGGCGGCAGCTTCAGCCGCGCCTGCGCCCAGAAATAGAAGAAGACCTCACCGGAATAATCCAGCATGGCGCTGTTGAGGAAACGCTTGCGCAGGATCACCGACAAGGGCGGCGCGCTGCCGGCGCCCCACAGATTGCGATAGACCAGGAAATCGCCCAGCGGCTGCAAGAAGAATTGCGCCACCAGCATGACGTAAAAGCCCGGATTGGCAGGCCGCGCGGCCCACATGTCACGCCAACCCAGCTCGCTGAGCTTGAAGCCGACATAAACCAGCAACACGATGGGAAACAGCCAGCGCAACACATGGATGGTTCGCACCGCCCAGGGCCGCTGCGCCAGAAAGGCAGGCAGGCTTGGCTGCGGGTTGAAGGCCGGCGCCTCGCTCATGCGCGGCCGAGGACCCAGCGCACCAAAGCGCGCGGCAGAAGACCGGTCGCGGCGCGGATCACCGCGAACTGCCATGGCACCACAATGCGGCGGTCACCGCGTGCGATGCGGCGGGTGATGATGGCGGCGGCGGCATCGGCGGTCATCAGGAAAGGCTTTGCTTCGGGCACCCGGCGGCTCATCGCGGTGTCGACAAAGCCGGGGGACACCAGCGTGACGCGCACTTTGTGCCTGGCCATGCGGATGCCGAGCGCTTCGGCAAACATCGCCAGGCCCGCCTTGGTGGCGGCATAGGTCGGCGCCATGGGAAGCGGATAGGATTCGGCGATCGAACCCACCAGCACGATCTGCCCGTGCCCACGCCGCGCCATGGCCTCTGCCATCAAATTGGCGCCCATCACCGGCGAGACGAAATTGACTTCAGCGGTGGCGCGCGAACGCTGCGGAGTTTCAGCGATGGCATCTTTTGACACGCTGCCGCCAAGCCCGGCGTTGAAAATGGCAAGGTCGATCGGCGTCTGATCATCCTGCGCGGACAGACGCGCCACCATGTCCTCAAGATCGCAAATGTCGAACAGTGCGGTGATGCAATTGGCGCCCAGCGCGCGGCATTCGGCGGCGGCCTGATTCAGCCGCGCTTCGTCCCGTCCCCATAGCAGCAGCGTGACGCCGGCGCCCGCATAGCGGCGGGCCAAAGCGGCGCCAATTCCGCCCGAGGCGCCGGTAATCAGGATGGTTTTCGCAGACATGAATCGCGCCGTTGAGGGTCCGCAAATGCGGCCGAATGCTTACTATCAAATCGGGGTGCCCGAGGCTATGGTGCGGCGCTTTCACGGGAAATCCCGCACTTGACCGCCGTCCAGATCGTGCCGGTTCGCACCAAAGCCCAATGGCGCGACTTCCATCACCTGCCCTTCAAGATTTATGCGGACGATCCGCACTGGGTGCCGCCGCTGCTCCTGGAGCGCAAGCTGCACTTTTCACCCAGGCACAATCCCTACTTCCAGCATGCCAGGGCCGAATTCTTTCTGGCCTATCGGGACTCTGAACCGGTCGGCCGTATCACCGCCCAGATCGACCAGTTGCATCTGGACCGCTACCAGGATGCATGCGGCCATTTCGGTTTTGTTGAAGCGACAGATGATGCGGACGTGTTCGCTGCGCTGCTGGGGGCTGCGGAAGACTGGCTGCGTGCGCAAGGCATGAAGCGCGTGATCGGTCCGGTGAGTTTTTCGCTCTGGGACCAGCCAGGTCTGCTGGTGGAGGGATTCGACACCCCGCCCTATGTGATGATGGCTCACGCCCTGCCCTATTACCAAAAGCATATTGCGCAGCTTGGCTATCACAAGGCCGAAGACCTGATCGCCTATCGCTATGGCCCAGACGCCGACACCGGCAAGTTCGAAAAGCTGCGGGCGCGCGCCCTGCGCAACCCGGATGTGAAGCTTCGCAACATCCATATGGACAAGGCACGCTTCCGCGATGAAGTCGGCATGCTGTTGGACATCATCAACGATGCCTGGTCGGACAATTGGGGCTATGTGCCCATGACCAAGGCGGAGATCGACGATCTGGCGGGCATCCTGCGCCTCCTGCTGCGGCCTGGCGATATTGTGATCGCCGAGTATCAGGGCAAGCCCGTTGCCTTCACCGCGATCTTTCCCAATCTCAATGAAGCGATCCGCGACATGAAGGGCCGGCTGTTTCCGTTCAACTGGATCAAGCTGCTGTGGCGGATGAAAGTGCGCCGCCCCAAGACCGCGCGCATGCCGATGATGGGCGTGCGCAAGGCGCTGCAGGCCTCATCACTGGGCGCGGGCCTGGCGGTGGCGGTGATTTTCTCGGTCCGCGAGTTCAATTTCGGGAGCGGTGTGGTGGATAGCGAGCTGTCCTGGATTCTGGAGCGCAACACCGGCGTGCGCCATGTGATCGAGATGGTCGGGGCGGTGCCCTACAAGACCTATCGCATCTACGAAAAGCCGCTTTGGATCGGTGATGGCGCGTCAGCTGGCACGCCCATCGGGGCCCTGCCCTAGTTTTCTGCGCAGCAATGCGGCTATAAGGCCTTCGCAAAAATGGGGTCTTTCATGGCTTTTGACGATGACTTGCGGGCGGTGCGCATCGTGCCGGTGATCGTGATCAAGGACCTAGCCCATGCGGTGCCGCTGGCCAAGGCACTGGTCGAAGGCGGCCTCAACATCCTGGAAGTCACCTTGCGCACGGACGCCGCGCTTGCCGCCATCAAGGCGATCGCGGCTGAGGTCAAGGGCGCCATCATCGGTGCCGGCACCGTTATCAATGCGCACCAATTCGCTGCCGCCGCGAATGCCGGCGCGAAATTCGTTGTCAGCCCCGGCACCACCGAAGAAGTGGTGAAGGCTTCGCGCGAGCTTAAAATCCCGATCCTGCCCGGCGTCGCCACCGCGTCGGAGATCATGCTGGGACTTTCGCTGGGGCTTTCCACCTTCAAATTCTTTCCGGCGGAAACCAGCGGCGGTGCCCCGGCCATCAAGGCATTGGGCGGCCCGTTCCCGCAGGTGCGCTTCTGCCCCACTGGCGGCATAGGGCCCAAGAACCTGTTATCTTATCTGTCGCTGCCCAACGTCATCGCCGCCGGTGGTTCCTGGATGGTGCCGTCCGACCTGGACGAGGCCGAGGCTTTCACCAAGGCCGCCGTCATGGCGCGCGAAGCCCGCGCTTTGGTGCAGTCATGACCACCGCCATCTCCATCGGCGAATGCATGGTGGAACTGCGGCCCGTCGAGGACGGGCACCTGCGCCGCAGCTTTGCCGGCGACGCCTACAACACCGCCGTCTATCTCAAGCGCAGCGCCCCCGATATCGATGTCGCCTTCCTGACCGCCACGGGCGACGAAAGCCTGAGCAACGCCATGGTGGAAACCTGGCGCGGCGAAGGCATCAGCGACCGGCTGGTGTTCCGCATTCCCGGCGAGCGCCCGGC
>JBBSKJ010000180.1:0-5318 GCA_038256475.1 Micropepsales bacterium
AAGCGAAAACGCTGGGGGCAAAATGGTTTGGGTCCGGGGTATCAAGGGGTGGCTGTTTGCGCTTGTTTTCGCGGTGTTCGCGGGCGCGCCGGTAGGGGCACAGCAGCAAAATCTCTCCACCTCGACCTGCAATACCGGCAGGGCCAATCCGCCGGCCTGCACCGCCGTGCGCGGCGACCGGGCCGATGGCTGGATGGCCCAGGGCCGCTCGGAGGTCATGGGGCGCAACGGCATCGTCGCCTCCAGCCAGCCGCTGGCCACCGAGGCCGGACTCGACATCCTGCGTAAGGGCGGTAATGCCATCGACGCAGCGGTGGCTGCCTCCGCCGTGCTCAGCCTTGTTGAGCCGATGAATGTCGGCATTGCCGGCGATCTGTTCGCCATCATCTACACCGCCAAGGACAAGAAGCTGCATGTGCTGAATGCCAGCGGCATGGCGCCGGGCGGCGCGACCATCCCCTTCATGAAGTCCCAAGGCTATCGCGCGGACCCGAAGAACTGGGGTCCCGGATCGGGCATGCCGGCGCGCGGTATTCTCACTGTGACCGTGCCGGGAACGGTGTGGGGCTGGGACGATGTCCTTAAAAAGCACGGCACCATGAACTTCAAACAGGTGCTGGAAGCCGCCGCCGTCTATTCCAGCGAGGGCGTGCCCCTGCCGGAACGCGCGGCATTCGAGTGGAAGCTTCCTGTTGCCAGGAACGTCAATGCGGCCGACGCCACCAAATGCTGCACCGAACTGGACCCGGATTCGATCAAGGCCTGGTACATCAATGGTCAGCCGCCCGAAGCGGGACAGATTTTCCGCAATCCCGATCTGGCCAAGGCTTTCCGCCTGCTGCAGGCTGAGGGCGCCGACGCCTTTTATAAAGGCGACATCGCCAGGGCCATTGTCGCCAAGTCGAAAGCGCTGGGCGGCACCATGACCATGGAAGACCTTGCAGAGTATCGCGGCGAATGGGTCGAGCCCGTGCTCAGCGACTATAAGGGCTTTACCCTGGCCGAACTGCCGCCGCCCAGCCAAGGCTTCGCCGCCAATGCGATGCTCAATATTCTTTCGGCCTGTGTGGGCGCGGTCTATCCCGGCCAGACGCTTGCCTCGCTTGGGCCGAACGATCCGCGCTATTGGCACATGCTGGTGGAAGCCAAGAAGCTGGCCTATGCCGACCTGATCGCGCTCAACGGCGATCCCAATTTCAATCCCGGCCTGATCGCGAAAGTCAAAGAGGTGACCGCGCCCGGATACGCCAAGAACTTGTGCGGCAGGATCTACCCCGCCAAGGCCGCCACGCCGGTGCCGGGCCGCGCAAGCGGCAATGGCGATACCATCGTGCTTTCGACCGCCGATCGCTGGGGCAACATGGTCTCGTGGGTCAACAGCAACTACAACAATTTCGGCTCCGGCATCACCGTGCCGGGCTATGGCTTCTTCCTGCACAATCGCGGCGGCCTGTTCAGCCTCGATCCCAAAAGCCCCAATGCGCTTACGCCCAGAAAGCGTCCCTTCAACACCTTGGCCGCCGGGTTTGTGCTCCAGGGCGGACGCACGGACGGCCAGAAAATGACCATGCTGCTGATGGGCGGTGACATGCAGGCACAGGGCCACGCCCAGATGATGGTCAATATGGTGGACCTTGGCGCCAACCTTCAGGCCTCGACTGACATGGCGCGCTTCCCCCATGAACAGATCAGCATCCAGCTATTGATGGAATCGCAGCTGGCGACGCTGATGGGTCCCCGGCTTCGGGAGATGGGACACAATGTGGTGCCGGTCAATGGCTCCATCGTTGGCGGGGTTCAGACCATCTTGTTCACGCCCGACGCCAGGGAAGCGCCGCCCGATCCGGCCGCGCGCACATCGCGCAAGCCCATCAATGGCACCTATCGCGCCGGTTCGGATCATCGCAAGGACGGCCAGGCGTCGGCCTGGTAATACACAGGGGCGGTCACAACGCCGATATTTGGCGAAGACGGAAAATTATGCGGGGCGGTAAATATCCTGGTGGCCATCACAGATCAACGATAGGCCAGCCTGTTGCGCGAGCAAGCAGCTCGATGCCGTCGGCTAGCCAAAGGCGTCGGGGACAGTCAAACCATTGAGGTGCTTGCGCGCGTTTGGCGTCGGATTATGAGACACAGGCCCAAAATTGGACAATCAATCCACCAACCCGATTTAGCTGGGCGGCATCACGTATCATCTTTGCCAAATGATGTCCGCTTTGGGTCAGAAGCAGTCGTCGCCCCCGATCTACCTAACGTCCGCTTTGCGCCATAAGCGGTCATTCCTTTGTAGAAACTATCATCGGCCACCTCTGGCGTAGCGTTTGCGGAGGCTTAGTTAAGAAAGCAGGAGGCGTCCGCCCAACGGCGAGGGCAAGGGTTTTCATTCGCACGCCAACCATATTTCCGCCGCCCCGCGGCCAAGAAAATAGAGGATCAAGCTGGGCGCGGCTACCAAGGCCAAGGAGGCACAGGGTCTGCCTTGGCTGTGCCCGGCATGAATCGCACGCTTCATCATCACGAACAAAGTGCTGAGGTATTCCATAGATGAAGGTCTCCTTGCTTGTTTCGATGACCTTTACCTAGGAGCCTTTGCGGGCAGTGACTTGAACGAAAGGGCTATGTTATCGCCGCGTTAGTGGGCGCGATCCCAACCATCCGCCGGAAGGTGACACGGTCTAGGTATCGTGTTTCACCATCACGATCACGCTGCCTTTCTTGCGCCCCGTTTCGACATAGGCATGCGCTTCTGCCATTTGCGCAAAGTCGTAGCACCGGTCGATGACCGGCCGCAGCACACCGGTTTTTGCTAGCTCAGCGAGTTGCCGGAAGTATTCGGGGCGTTCCTCGGCGGGGCCGGCAACCACTTTTTTACTGCCGGTCAACGGGACCCATAGGGTCGCGACCAAGTCCGGTATTCCTCCGGCAATCGCCAGCAGGCGTCCGCTGTGCTTCAGTACATGCTTGCAGCGGGCAAATGAGGTTGAGCCTACGACATCAGCGATGATGTCGTAGGCTTCTACCCCTTTAGTAAAATCCTCTTTGGTATAGTCAATGACTCTGTCGGCTCCGAGCGATATGACGAGCCCAAGGTTGGCTGTGCTCGTCACGCCGGTCACGTCGGCCCCGAAATGTTTTGCGAGTTGCACCATAGCGGTTCCCACGCCCCCCGATGCGCCCGCGACTAGCACTTTATCGCCGGGTTTTATGCCGGCTTTGCGCAGATAATGGAGCGCCGTCATGCCGCCAAACGAGAGCGACGCTGCTTCTTCGAAGGAAAGGCTTTCGGGCTTCAGTTCTACCGGGCTGTCTTCGCTGACCGCACGGTATTGCGCATGGCAGCCCATCTTGGCGCCGGGAAACGCGAAAACCGCGTCACCGGGTTTGAATTTTTTCACCTGTGTGCCGGTGGCTTCGATCACTCCTGCCAGATCAGTACCGAGAATGGGCTGTCTTGGCCGCGTGAACCCGAGGGCGAGACGCGCAAGGGGGCCAAAACCCTTGGGCATCGCGAGCGTCCGGACGCGCCAGTCGGCGGCGGTGACCGTTGTTGCAAGGATTTTGATGAGGACTTCATTGCCCTTGGGCACGGGCTTTCGCACATCCAAAAGTTCAACGACCTCGGGCCCACCATAGCGGCGACAAATGTATGCTTTCATAGCCCCCTCTCTGAGAGCGGAAAAATTCAGTGAATGCGTTTCAAAAACGCTTGGACCGACGCGAGGAACCAGCTCTGTTGATCGCCATGGATATCATGGCTGTCTCCTGGGGCCATGCGATGCTCTGATCCGGGGTATCGTCGGGCCAAATCGTCTTGTGCCTGCGCCCAGAGGACGTCAAAACTGCTTTTGACGGGTTGGTTCGACCGAGACAATACCAGCACTGGCTTTCCCTCCAGCTGGGCCATGCCAGCTACCCGCACCGAAACCTTATCAAGGCTTGCCAATTCGTCGCGTGCGCCCCTCGGCATAATCCATCCAGACCAGCGAGGTGGGCCACACATCGGCTTGTCCGACAGCCACAGGCAGCGACGAGCGAAATCGGCTGGACGCGACTCCTCCAGAATCAGGCCGGCCACCTGCGCCGGATGCTTTGCGGCGTAGTATTCGGCATACAAGCCACCCAGCGAATGACCCACCAGGACGTAAGGACCCGGCACACCGCTCTGGGCGAGTAGGCTGAACAGGTCGGCCTCGGCAGCTCTGGCGTCGCGTGGACCCGGACCGGCCTCGCTATGCCCGTAACCAGCACGGTCATACGTGACAACCGTGGCATCCTTGCCCAGGACGCCAGCAACCGCGTCAAAAGTCGTCATGTCATCACCCAGCCCGGAGATGAACACTATTGCTGGCCGCCCGCTCCCCACGACGCGGAACGACATTTGATGGCCGTTCACCAGCGCATTCCGAATTTGGGTTGTCCTGCCAAAGCCAAAGGCAGCGGATGCTGTCACGACCAAGCCGACTGCGAGGCATAGAACAAGCCAAGCTCTCCTGGTCGATTTGGGCGGGGGGAGCAGGGCCGCCAGGTCGGCGGGGATTGGCATCGGGCGGAACGGGCTCACATTCGCGCCCCCGGTGTTGCCAGTGGGAACCAACCCCAGAGCCGTCACGCAGGCCGCTCCAACGATACGGACGATCTGCCCCAGAAACTCTGAAACATTCCGTTGGCGAACCGCCCAACGAAGCATGAGCCAATGAACTCGCACATGCTGCGATGTCGAGCTCTGAGAGAGAATGTGCGCTCGCTCGAGATATTCGAAGCAACGCTGAAATTCACCGCGCGCGGCGAAATCATCTGCGATTGCCAGTTGCAGTTCCAGGTTTGTCAGACGGACCTTGTTAGGCAAGTGCGCCATCGCGCGCCCTCCCATCAGGAGACCGGATGGCATGGGGTCGCGTCAGCAGCCACCCCAGATACAAGGCGGCCATGACATCATAGCCGAGGCAGAAATTCGGATACCATGCCGGAACACCAGGATTATTGATCAGGTAGGGATGCACAAAGTCGAAGAGCCCATGGCCGACAAGCGCCGCGACAACAAGCCAAAGGCTGGACTTGAAGCCGACGACGGCGGCGACAATAAATGCCACCATTGCAAGGGTATCCAGGCCGAGGGCCTGTGCCGATCCGGCCATCGCAGCAAACAGATCGTATAAAAGGGCTATGACGATCAGCATGACGGGGTAAAAGCCCCTGTCGCGATCGAGTCCCGCCATTGTGGCAAATATTGAAACCACAAGAGCGAGCGTTACGCCGACCAGAAATTCCATGATTGGTGCCCCTTGGCGAGGGCCAGGACCGGCGTTTGCCGGCCC
>JBBSKJ010000181.1:0-5270 GCA_038256475.1 Micropepsales bacterium
ATCTTGTCGTTGGCGCGAAGGTGCAGCGTGGCGTTGCCATCACCGCGCCAGGGCGCGTCACAGCCCCAGGCGCGGTAGAGGGCATGGTCAATGCCCTGCTCGCCATCCTCGGCGACAAAGCCGCCGGTGCTGGCATTGTTGTCCAGATTGAACCCGGTCGCGATCTTGCCGGTCACTTCGGGCTGGCCGGGATCTTCCGCCGCCCAGGGATTCACATAGGTCTCGATGCCGCGCTTCCAGGCGCGATAGGTAATGGCGCGGTTCCAGATATGAAAGCGTGTCAGCACCGGTGCCTTGACCTGCTCCAGCCCTGGTGGCCGGGAGATGGCCTCGATCTCATACTTGCTGCGGAAGGGCTGCTTCAGCGCCGCTTCGGTGTTCTTGTCATTGGCGAAATGGAGGCTGGCGCCATGGAGGCAATCCGAGCCCGGCTCGATCTCGCCGGCGCGTTCGAAGCCGGCGCGTCCGCCATAGCGGAAGGCATACTCATAAGTGGCGACGACAAAGCCGCGCTCCCAGGGCGCAGCCGATGCGGGCTGGACCATCGCGGTGAGCGAGACCGCAGCAACCGAGCAAAGCAGAACGCGTTTTTGCGAGATCATGTGGTCACCTCATTTGTGAACCAGGCTGGGCCGACACTCGGCGAAGCGCCAGTTCATACTGTATCACCAACGCAACCGGCCACACATGGCCAAGCTAAGCCATTGAGTTAACGAAGAATTATGCGACGACGACGGTGCCAATCATCCCCATGGCCTCGTGCATCTTGCAGACATATTTGTAAGTGCCTTTCACCGTGAAGGTGTGGCTGAAGGTGGCGTCTTGGCCCATATCGCCCGAATCGAAAGGCTTCACGCCCGCCGGCAGCGCCACATTTTCCGGCTTCACCGCCATGCTGGGATCGAAGGTCACGCTGTGCAGCACCACGGCGGGATTGGTCCAATTCACCGTATCGCCCGCATTGATCGTGATGGAGGCCGGCAGGAAGACCATCTTCCCGCGCCCCATGGAGACTTCGACGGTCTTGGCTTGCGCGAAGGCCGGCATGGCGACGGCGGACAGGCCAAGCCCGGCAAGCATTTTGGAGACGGCGCGGCGATGCATTCCCATGAAACTCTTCCTTGCAGTTGTTATTCCGGTGGTGAGACCTGGTTGATGAGCAGATCGGACAAAGCGGAAGCCTCAAAGCCCAGCGGGTTGGCGCCGTCCATGATGCCTTTTCTGACCACGATTTCGGCACTGACTTCGAACTCGGTCACGGTCTTGGGGTCCTTGCCGTCGGCGAAGAAGGCGTTGCCGGAGAAGGGACTCCATGTGCTCCACGCCGCCGCGCCATCGGACTTATAGCGCCAGACGGGCCGCCAATAGGCCATGCGGAAGCTGTAGCGCTTGCCCGCGCGCGCCGGATCGTCATTCACCGGCTCGGGGCCGGCGTCGGTCTTCTGGCGGCCTTCGACGAGCGTGAACCAGGTGCCTTTCTGCTGCAGGGTCAGTTCCGCGGCACGGTAGGCGAGATATTTCTCGATCGCCTCGCGCGAGGTGAACGTCTTGCCGGTCACCGTCAGGCGAAAGCGTGTGGGATTGACGGTCTGCTGCGAATAGACGCCCGGTTTGGCGGCGGGGACCATCGGCAGAACGTCGGCGGCGGGTGCAGTGGCGGAAGCTGGCGTTTGCGCAACAGAAGCCGGCGGCATTCCCGCGCACAGGGCAACTATTGCAAAGCCGAAAATCATACTGCGTCTCATTGTTTTCCCGCCCATTTGATGAGTGTTCTTATGAAGGATAGCAGACCAACCTCTAGTAAAAAAATCCTGTCGTCACGACCCATACGGCGGCCGAAGCCAACACCACGCCCAGCACAAAGCGCCAGAGCGGCGCGACCTGAAGATCTTCTCCGCTGGCCTCAGAGACTTTGCGCCTGCCGGTAATCATGGAGGCGACCAGATTCTGGCGCTTGTAGGCGTAGTAGAAGCCAACCGCCAACAGATGCAGGGCAATCACCACCAGCAGCACATCGAACAGAGTGCTATGCCAGCGCGAAAACCAGCGGCCCTCGCGGAAATCGACATACATGGACAGGGGCCCGGAATAGAGCACATCGATATCCACCGCGAACAATCCGGTGACGACCACCGCAAGGGATGCGGTCAGAAGCACCAGCACGCTGATCGCGCCGAGCGCATTGTGTCCCAGCGTGGCGGGCGTATTGCGCAGGTGCAGCGTGCGCACATATTTGAAGACGGTCTGGGGTCCGCGCACGAAATTGACGAACTTGGCGGTGGAGGAGCCCACAAAACCCCAATAGACCCGCATCAGGATGACCCAGAGGGCAACATATCCCGCATAATGGTGATATTCGAGCTCGTCATTCTCGCCGGTCCACCAGCAAACACCGATGGCGATCACCAGCACCCAGTGCATTGCACGGGTCGGTGAATCCCAGACGCGCAGGGTCCGCAGACTGCCGGCTGCCTTTCGATCCCCCCCGACCTCTGGCACGCTCATAAAAATCCTTACTGCTCGGCGTCTTTTTCATAGTCTGGCGAGCGGTAATCGTCGTGACACCCCTTGCAGGTCTTGCCCAACGCCATCACTTGCGCACGAAGCTCAGATGCGTCCTTCTTCGCGAAGACTTGGTTGAGCTTGGCGGATTCGGCGATCATGCCCCTGGCATGCTTGGCGAAATCATCGCCTTTTTGCCAGATCGCCGGCAGCGCATAGGTCTTGGCGCCGGCTTCCGGTCCGCTGCCCTTGGGGAACCATTTCGGCAGAAAGGGGCTGCGCTCATGCAAAATCTGGACGTTCGGCTGGATGACGTTTTCCCAGTCGGGGGACCGTCTTTTGAGTTCGTCGTCGATTTGTTTGAGGGCGCTTCCCATATCGCGGAGCTTTTCCTGCCGGGACTTGACCATCGCAACGTCTGCAGGCGCTGCGGTAACGATGGCGGTGGCGGCAACGCTAAGAACAAGGGCCATTCCCGCAACGCGGGTGAAAACTGAGGACGGCATAACGCAACGATCTCCGGACGGAGCCACCGTCAGGCAGACTTGCCTGCCTGCGGTTGCCCTGGTTTGAAATGACGAACGAACTAGGCCAGCAATTCGGTGAAGGGACTCTTGGTCTCCATCGAATTCAGGCCCCAGCCATCGATGCTGATGCCCATCGCCTTCTGGACCGTCAGGCCCACGCGCGACACCGTGCTGTTGTCACCCGCGACATGGAACCCGCCCTTCATGCGGCCGCTCGCGCCGCCGGCGACCAGGATCGGCAGACCGTCAACCGCATGGATCTTGGCGAAGCTCTGATCGGTGAAGGCATAGGTCAGGCTGTGGTCCAGCAGGGTGCCATCGCCTTCCTTGATGTTCTCCAGTTCGCCGAGCAGCATGGCAAACAGTTCCATGCTGTGAACGTTGTACTGGGCGACGCGCGGCTGATAGCCCAGCACCGGATCAATCGGCTCTTCATGCGTCGACTGGTGGTACCCCAGGGAGTCACCGGGAATGAATATCTGCGAGGCGGGTTCGGAAACGCTGAGATTGAACACGCGCGTCTGGTCGGTGGCGAGCGCGATGGCGCCCAGTTTCGACATCAGCGGAACGACCTTGCGGATGTTGGGCAGCGCGTTGTTGACCAGCATGTCATCCGTCGGCGCGGCCGGGATCTCGACCTTTGCGGTAAGCTCGGGACGCTGCAGCTGGGTAGCCATCTGAAGTTCCACTTCGCGCACCGAGGTGAAATACTGGTCCATGCGCGCCTTGTCGCCGGAGCCCAGGTTCATCATCGCGCGCTTGCGGTCGTCGGCAACCACGGACAGAACGCTCTGCTGCACCATGATCGCGGGATCTGGCTTCCAGTCGCCGGAGGACGGATCCTGGAATCCCGGTCCGAACAGACGTGTGTATAGCGCCAGTGGCGTGGTTTCGGGAGGCAGAGTGTTAAGCCCGCCCAGGCTCGAATAGCTTTCCTTCGGATTGCCCGAGGCGGCGGCGGCAACCGACTTGTAGCGGGCGCCGCGGCTGATCACATCGGCGATCTGCTGGTCGATGGTCTTGGAGTCGAACTGGCCGTTCTTGGTCGGCGAAATGCCAGTGGCGGCGGCGGCAACACCTGACCAATGCTGGTAGTTGGGATTATCGTCGAAGGGAATGCGCAGGCCGCTGAACACGTTCAGCTTGCTCTTGAAAGCCTCCAGCGGCTTGAGCTGGGCGGTGGTCTCATAATTCTGGCCGGCCGTCTTGGGCACCCAGAGTTGCTTGGTCAGGCCGCAGCCGAAGAAGAAGGTGTTGAAACGCGTCGGGACTTTCTGTCCGGTCGCGGCCAGCGCCTTGCCCTTGTTGTCGAGGAAGCAATCAAGGAACGGCACCATCATGGTGGCGGCGGAGCCGTGGAGCATGCCGCGAAGAAGAAATCTGCGATCCAATTTCATGGCTGTGACTCCTGGTCTTTAGGGAGATGCATGGTTGGCTTCCGCGCCCGGCGCGGAAGCGTTGAAGAATTTCGGGTCGGTGACCAGACCCTTGAGCAAAGCGCGCAGGCGGTAGCCGGACTTCTGGAAGGCGTCCAGGCCGTCCTTGAAGGCGGAGGTTTCAACTTCTTCGGCGTTCAGGCCATTGGCATAGGAATAAAGCTTGCGCGCCACGCAGGAGGGGAATTTCGGGCTGTTGTACAGGAATTTGCCCAACCCTTCCGCACCGTGGAACGACTTGCCCGCCAAGGTGGCAGAGACATCGATCATCTCGCCATTTTCCCGTTCGCGGCGGCCGCCAATGGTGTCGAACCCTTCAAGCGACAGGCCGATGGGATCGACGGCGTTATGACAGGATGAGCACGTCTTGTCGGCGGCATGGGCCATCAGACGCTCGCGCACCGTCTTGCGCGGGCCGTCGGTTTCATTGACTTCGGAGAAGTCGACATTGTTGGGCGGGGTGGGCGTCGGCTCGCACAACAGGATTTCATTCATCGCCACACCGCGCTTGGTGGGCGAAGACCGGCCGGGATGGGAGAACATCGCCAGCATGCTGATCTGGGTCAGGAGGCCGCTGCGGCCGGTTTCCGGGCCGAACTCATGGGGCGCCCATTCACCACCGAACGAGAAGGGCACGCCATAGATCGAGGCCAGGCTGCGATTGATCAGCGTCTTGCGCGTCACCATAAGCTCGCGCATATCGCCATTCTGGGCGAGCGCGAGGTCAAGCGTGCTGCGCAGGGTTTCTTCCTGCGCGGCGGCAGCCATGGGGCCAGCCCATTTCGGATAGAACAGGCTGTCCTTG
>JBBSKJ010000182.1:0-5241 GCA_038256475.1 Micropepsales bacterium
ACCGGGCGCCAATGTCGTGGTGTTCGGCCTGGGCGGCATCGGATTGAATGTCATTCAAGGCGCGCGCATGGCTGGCGCCAACATGATCGTGGGGGTGGACATCAACCCGGCGCGCGAGGCACTGGCCCGCCAGTTCGGCATGACCCATTTCGTCAATCCCAAGGATGTGAAGGGCGATGTGGTGCCCTATCTGGTCGAGCTGACCAAGGGCGGCGCCGACTATTCCTTTGAATGCGTCGGCAATGTCGATCTGATGCGCCAGGCGCTGGAATGCTGCCATCGCGGCTGGGGTGAAAGCATCATCATCGGCGTGGCGGGCGCGGGCCAGGAGATCAAGACCCGGCCCTTCCAGCTGGTGACGGGCCGGGTGTGGAAAGGCACCGCCTTTGGCGGGGCGCGCGGCCGCACCCAGGTGCCGCAGATCGTGGACTGGTACATGGACGGCAAGATTTCCATCGATCCGCTGATCACCCACAAATTGCCGCTGGAACGCATCAATGAGGCCTTCGACCTGATGCATTCGGGCGAAAGCATCCGCACCGTGATTGAATTCTAGCAGGTCGGACGTACTGATCCCTCACGCTTCGACAGGTTCAGCATGAGGATTCTCGTAAACCCTCACCCTGAGCCCGTCGAAGGGGGAGGGTCAGCCCTTCACACCCTTCAGCAATTTCAGCAGCTGCGGATGCAGATTCTCGTTGGCGGCCAGCACAGTGCCGCCCTTGAGCATCTCGGCGCTGCCATTGATGTCGGTGATCACGCCGCCCGCCTCGCGCACCAGCACGATGCCGGCTGCGATGTCCCAGGCCTGCAGCGAACGTTCCCAGAAGCCGTCGAACCGCCCGGCCGCGACATAGGCCAGATCCAGCGAGGCCGAGCCGAAGCGGCGAATGCCGGCGGTTACGTTCATCACCTCGGCCAGTTCGCTCGCGGCGCGGGCATGGCCTTCCTTGCCCAGAAAGGGCAGGCCGGTGGCGATCACGGACGAGGCCAGGTCCTTGCGTGCCGCAACCCGCAGCCGCTTGTTGTTGAGATAGGCGCCATGGCCTTTTTCGGCGGTGAACAGATCGTCGGTCACGGGATTGAACACCAGGCCCGCCACCAGCTGGCCTTCGCGCTCCAGACCGATGGAGATGGCGAAGTGGGGACTGCCATGCATGAAATTGGTGGTGCCGTCGATCGGATCGATGATGAAACGGTGGGTGGCGTCGGCGCCTTTGACGATGCCGCCTTCCTCGCCCAGAAAGGCATAGCCGGGCCGGGCCTTGCTGAGTTCGTCAATCAGGATTTTCTCGGTGCGCTTGTCGGCGCTGGTGACGAAATCGGCCGGACCCTTCATGGAAATCTGGAGATTTTCCAGTTCATTGAAGTCGCGGATCAGGGGTCGTCCCGCCTTGCGGGCGGCGGCCACCATCACATTCAGGGTGGGTGAGGAGAATGCCATTACTTATTCCTTTGGTCGCATGGACTGACGGCTCGCTTCGCTTGCCTGTCCATGCTCAGTCCGCCCTGCGCACATAGCTGCCATCTTCGGTGGAGACGATGATTTTCTCGCCAGCCGCGATGAAGGGCGGCACCTGTATCTTCAAGCCGTTTTCCAGCACCGCGGTCTTGTAGGACGGGGCGGCGGTGCCGCCTTTCAGAACCGGATCGGCTTCGGCGATGGTCAGCGTCACCTGCGCCGGCAGCTTGATGCCGATCGGCTTGCTTTCATACATCTGCACCAGGGTCTTCATCCCGTCCTGCAGAAAGGCGGCCTGGTCGCCGACGAAATCACTGGCCAGTTCGATCTGCTCGTAATTCTCCATGTCCATGAAGGTGAGCATGTCGCCATTGGCATAGAGGAACTGGAAATCCTTCTTGTCGAGATGGATTTCCTCGACCATTTCCGAGGAGCGGAAACGCTCGTTCAGTTTGGTGCCGGATTCGATGTCCTTGAGTTCGACCTGGTTGTAGGCGCCGCCCTTGCCGGGCTTCACCGACTGGCTCTTCACCGCCATCCACAAACGGCCCTGATGCTCGATCATGGTGCCCGGGCGCACTTCATTGCCGGAAATCTTGGCCATAGTTCAACGCCTCCGTGGCGCGGGGTGAGAGGTCTGCAGGTTCAAAGAGCGGGCGGGTGATAGCAGGCGAGGCCTGCCATTTCCAGCCAGTCAGGCAAAAAGGGCGTTGAACGCCTTAACCGCGGCCTGCGGGCCGTCGGGATGCTCCCAGACCCCGGCGGCCACCGCCAGGAAGTCAGCCCCGGCTTCGATAAGTGCGGGGGCGTTGGCGACGGTGATGCCGCCAATGGCGACGCAAGGCACCACCATGGTCTCGCCCCACCAGCGCAGCAATTCGATGTCGGCCTGGGTCCTGGGGTCCTTGGTCTGGGTGGGGAAGAAAGCGCCGAAGGCGACATAGTCTGCCCCGGCTTCGGCCGCTTCCATCGCCAGATGGCGGCTGTCATGACAGGTGACGCCGACAATGCCACTGGGCAGCGCTTTGCGCGTCTCTTCATAAGACGCGTCCTCCTGCCCGACATGCACGCCGTCGCAGCCCAGTTCGGCGGCGAGGTCGGGGCGATCATTGAGAATGAAGGCGGCGCCATGCGCTTGCACGATGGGACACAACGCATCGGCGGCGCGGCGGATCTCGTCGTCGCTGACATTCTTCAGACGCAACTGGAAGCTGGCGACATCGCCCCCTTTCAGCGCGCCTTTGAGCACCTGCGCGAAATCGTTGGGCGCGATGCGCGGCGGCGAAACCAGATAGAGCCTGCAGTCAGACATTTTGGCGCTCGATTCCAGAGGCCCGCCTCCCCTTCGCGCGCGACAGCGCGCAAGAGGGGGAGGTGATTTCAGCGATCGAGGCCCGCAGGGCCGAGAGGAAGCTGAAATCGGAGGGGGTCAAATTAGGCCGCCGTTTTTTCGGCGGCCGGAGTCCATTTGCCTGTCGCGGCCAGGCTGTTCATCAGCGCGCGATGGGCGAAGGCGGCCTGACCGGCGGCGACGTTCTCGGCCTTTCCGCTCCAGGCCTTTTGCGGCGCGGCCTGCAGAGCGCGGCCATAAGAGAAAGTCAGGGCCCAGGGCAACCCGCCTATGGCGTTCATGGCCGACAGATGCGCGGTGGCGGCTTCGTCCGACTGACCGCCCGACAGGAAGGCAATGCCCGGTACCGCCGACGGTACGCACTGTTTCAGCACGCGCACCGTGGCATGCGCCACCTCGTCGACGCTGTTCTGCTGGGCGCATTTCATGCCGGGCAGGATCATGTTGGGCTTCAGGATCATGCCTTCCAGCGCGACATTGGCGTAGAACAGTTCCTGGAAAACTTCCTTTAGCGTCCAGATCGTAACGTCTTCGCAGCGCGCGATGTCATGGTCGCCGTCCATCAGCACTTCAGGTTCGACGATCGGCACGATGCCATTTTCCTGGCACAGCGCGGCATAGCGGGCCAGGGCATGGGCGTTGGCGTTGATGCAATTGTAGGACGGAATACCCACGCCGATATCGATCACCGCCCGCCATTTGGCGAAGCGCGCCCCCAGTCTGTGATATTCCACCAGCCGTTCGCGCAAGCCATCAAGCCCTTCGGTGACGGTTTCGTCTGGCGATCCGGCCAGCCTCTTGGCGCCGGCATCGACCTTGATGCCCGGGATGCTGCCGGCGGCCTCGATCAGCTTGACCAGCGGCGTGCCGTCCTTGGCCTTCTGGCGGATGGTTTCGTCGAACAGGATGACGCCGCCGATGTGGCTCTTCATCGCCGTGTCTGTGCGGAACAACAGCTCGCGATAATCGCGGCGATTGTCTTCGGTGTTCTCGACGCCGATCTTGTCGAAGCGCTTCTGGATGGTGCCGGTGGATTCATCGGCGGCCAGGATGCCCTTGCCGGGCGCGACCATCTTCTTGGCAATCGTGTTCAACTCGTCCAGATTCATTACGTCCTCACTTCGAAGTCAGGGCTTACACGCCCGGCAATGTCTTGCCTTCCAGCCATTCCAGGAAGGCGCCGCCGGCGGTGGAAACGTAGGTAAAATCGTCTTCGACACCGGCATGGGCCAGCGCCGCCACGGTGTCGCCGCCGCCCGCCACCGAGAGCAGGTCGCCGGCCTTGGTGGCCTTCGCCACGGCCTTGGCGGCGGCGACGGTGCCCTTGTCGAAGGGTGCGGTTTCAAAGGCGCCAAAAGGACCGTTCCACACCAAGGTGCGGGTGCCGATCAATCGGCTTTCGAATTCCTGGATGCTGGCGGGGCCGACATCCAGCACCATCTCGTCGTCGGCGATCTCGCGCGCAGCGACGATGCGGTGCGCCGCGCCGGCTTTGAACTCTTTCGCCAACACCACATCCGTCGGCAGCAGGATCACCGCGCCGCTGTCCTTGGCGGCCTGCATGATCTTGCGCGCGGTTTCCAGATGGTCGGCTTCGTAAAGCGATTTACCAACCTTGATGCCTTCGGCAGCCAGGAAGGTATTGGCCATGGCGCCGCCGATCACCAGCACTTCCACGCGCTTCACCAGATTTTCCAGCAGCGCGATCTTGGTCGAGACTTTCGCCCCGCCCACCACCGCCAGCAACGGACGCTCGGGATGCGCGAGCGCCTTTTGCAGATGGGTAAGTTCGGCCTGCATCGAGCGGCCCGCCGCATTGGGCAGCAGGCGCGCCACGCCATCGGTCGAGGCATGGGCGCGGTGCGCCGCACTGAAGGCGTCATTGACGAAGATGTCGCCCAGCATGGCCAGTTCCTGGGCCATGGCGCTGTCATTGGCTTCTTCGCCCTTGTGGAAGCGGGTATTCTCCAGCAGCAAAACGTCACCGTCCTTCAGGGCGGCGACAGCGGCCTGCGCGGCGGGGCCAATGCAATCCTCGGCAAATGCGACCTTGCGGCCCACGGCCTGCGACAGTGGCTCCAGCAGCACCTTCAGAGACATGGAGGGCACGACCTTGCCCTTGGGGCGGTCGAAATGGCTGAGCACAATCACGCGGGCGCCAGCCTGGGCCAATTCCTTGATGGTGGGGGCCTGACGTTCGATACGTGTGGCGTCGGTGACCTTGCCGTCCGCGACCGGCACGTTCAGGTCGGCGCGTACCAAAACGCGCTTACCCTTTACCCGCAGGTCGTCGAGCGTACGGAAGACCATCTTAAATCAGCTTGCCCATCGCCACGGCGGTGTCGGCCATGCGGTTGGAGAAGCCCCATTCATTGTCATACCAGGTCATGATCGAGACAAAGGTCCCGTCCATCACCTTGGTCTGGTC
>JBBSKJ010000183.1:0-5233 GCA_038256475.1 Micropepsales bacterium
AACGCATCGTCATCACCGCGGGCGTACCGCTGGGCACAACCGGCGCCACCAACATGCTGCGCGTGGCGTTCGTGGAAGACGAAAAAAAGGAACTAGCTAGCTGATCAGGTCGCAGGGCGGCATTTGGAAACTGTCCGGCACCCGCTTGGCATCGTAAGCGAAGTTAGTCCGCAGATAGATATAACGCTGGCCCTTCGCGTCCATCGACACGATCCGGTAGACATCGGTACGGGGACTGGGTTCGCCATTCACCGCCGCGATATTGATGGTGAAATTGTTGCCCGACTGCGACCAGCGGCCGGTGGCATACTGGTCGAACGCCTTGCCCTTGATGCAGGTGCGGTGCTGCACCCGAAATTCGCCGTTTGGCAACATTCTGTCCAGATACATCGCGCCCTTGTCATCGGGCTGGCCATAGCCGAACCAGTTGCCCGCCATGGACGGCGCGGCAATCGCCGCGGAGGGCAGCAGCAGAATCACAAGGCATGCACTCAGCCGCCTCATCGCGTCAGATATCCTGGCCTTCAACGGCGCGGGTAAGTTCGCGGATACGGCTCTCGGCACCTTCCATCTGCGGATTCAGCGCCGCCGCCTGACGATAGAGTTTCAGCGCCTGGGCCTCGTCGCCATATTCCTGCAGCAGGTCGCCCAGCTCGACCATCGCCATGAAGTGGCGCGGGTTGAGCTGCACGGTTTTTTGCAAGCTGACCATCGCCGCGGCATCATCGCCGGCGGCGGCTTCCAGCGCGGCGCGGGTGCGCCAGCCCTCGGCATAGCGCGGCGCAATATTGGTGACGGCGTTGATCAGCTTCTTGGCCGCCGCCTTGTCCGAGGCTGCGACAGCGATCCGCACACGGGTCATCAGCAGATCGATGCTGGGACTGCCGGAGGCGCGGTACAGTCCCGCCAGTTTTTCCTCAATCGGCTTGGCGGCCTCCGGCGAGTCCGCCGTTTTCAACTGGGCCAGCAGCTGCGCTTCGCTGGGCGGCTTGGGCACAGGCTTCGCAGCCGGTTTGGGCGCAGGCGTCTGCGCCTGCGCGGCCATGGCCACGCCGGACAGCAATGCAAGGCAAAGCACAAAGACCGGGCGCATGGCGGCAGCTTAATGCCGCCAATGTGGCAATTCTAGGCGCGCGGCAGATCCAGATTCGCGGGTTTCGGACCGCCTTCGGCCCAATCCAGCAGCTCGGCGAGATGCAGGATGGGCTGGTGCAGGCCCTCGCCTGCCGCCAGATGCTGCAGACAGCCGATATTGCCGCTGACCAGGACATCGGGCAGGGCGGCGGCGATGTTGCCCAGCTTGCGTTCCCGCAAGGCGCCGGAAAGTTCCGGCTGCAGGATGGAATAGGTACCGGCCGAACCGCAGCACAGATGCGATTCCAGGAAGGGTGTCAGCGTGAAGCCGGCTGCTTCCAGCATTGCCTCGCCCACACCGTTCAGCTTCAGGCTGTTCTGCAAGCTGCAGGCGGGATGATAGGCGACGCGCAAGGGTTGCGGCGGCGTTGCGGCAAGCGGGGTGCAGAGTTCGGCAAAGTCACGGGCGTCGGCGGCAAATTTGGCGGCACGCGGCTCCCACTCCGGGTCCCCGGCGAACTGATGGGCATAATCCTTCATCGCCGAGGAACAGCCGGTGGCGGTGATCAGCACCCCGTCATACTGGCCCTGTTCATACGCGATGATCGCTTTCTTGGCCCATTCCTTGGCCTCATGGTCGCGGCCCATATGATGGGGCAGCGACCCGCAACACCCCGCCCCTTCCAGGGCCACCAGCTCGATGCCACGCCGCGCCAGCACCCGGCCCACGGCAGTATCGATCTGCGGCGCCAGCGCGCCCTGCACGCAGCCCGGCATGATGGCGATGCGCTGTTTGACGACAGCCGGCTTGGGAAAATGCAGCGGTTCGGGGCCTTGCGGCCGGGCCATCAGCCCCATCCTGGCCATGGCGCCCAGCCGTCCGGGCAGGATGGCGGCGATCGGCGCGCCGATCTTGGCCAGCAGCAAGCCGATGCGCACCAGTTTGGGGCGCGTCATCACCTTGGCGATGGTCCAGCGCAGCAGCCGCTCGCCCAGCGGGCGACGATAATGTTCCTGGATGTGAACGCGGGCCTGATCCACCAGCCGCTGGTAATTGACGCTGGAGGGACAGGCCGTCTTGCAGTTCAGACAGGACAGGCAGCGGTCGATGTGATGCACCGTTTCCGCGCTGGGGGCACCGCCCTTTTCCAGCATGTCCTTCATCAGCACGATGCGGCCGCGCGGACTGTCGCGCTCGTCACCCAGCACGACATAGGTGGGACAGGTGGCGGTGCAGATGCCGCAATGGACGCAGGAGCGCACCGCCTTGGCGGCGGGACCAAGCTGCGGGTCGGCAAGCTGCTCCGGCGTGAAAGCATACTTCATCTAGAGTCGCCCGGGATTGAACAGCGACAGCGGATCGAACGCCGCCTTGACGCTGCGGTTGAGGGCCGCCAGGGCGGGCGGCTGCGGCGCATAAAGCCCGTGCGTTGCGCGGACGTCGGCGCTGGCGCGCAGCAGCATGGCCTGACCGTTCGCAGCGGCCGCGATCTTGCGAATACGGGCCGCGTCCGATGAAGGCGCGGCCAGCCACAGCAGACCGCCGGCCAGATCGCCCAGCCAGTGCGGGGCGTTCAATTCTTTTGCCACGCGCGGCGCATCGGACGGTGCGATCATCACCCGCCAGACATCGCCTTCCACCCGCGCGAATTTCTCGCCATTGCCGATGGTCGGGAACGGGTCCTCACCATCGAACCGCATCATAGCGTTACCCAGGAGCCCGTGCGCCAGGGCGATCTTTTCTTCCAGCGGCTGGCTGGCGCCTTCCAGGCGGATCAGCGCCGAGCCCTGCCCGGCACCCGGCGCGATGTTGCCGGGCAGATAGGCAAGCCCTGCGGGCTCCAGCGCGCTTTGCGCGATCTTGCGCAGGTGCGCAAAGCCGACTTCGGGCGTCACATCCGACAGGGCCAGCACCGCGAAATGGGTCGGACGGGGATAGACGCGGAAAGTGAGTTCGGTCAGCACGCACAAGGTCCCATAGGCGCCGCAGACCAGCTTGGGTAGGTCGAAGCCGGTGACATTCTTCACCACCTTGCCGCCGGCGCGGAAGGACGCGCCCTGTCCGTTGACGCCGTGAAAGCCCAGCAGCGAATCCCGCGCCCCGCCATGACGCAAACGCCCCGAACCGGACGCATCGCAGGACACCGCACCGGCCAAGGTGGCGACGCCGTTGCTGCCCAACAGCTGCGACCAGTCGGCGGGATCAAAGCCCAGGCGCTGGTTCTTGGCCGCCAGCACGCTGACGATCTCGGCCAGCGGGGTGGCGGGCGCGGCGGTGAGGATCAGTTCCTCCGGCTCATATTTCAGGATGCCGGACAGGGCCGAGACATCGAGCTGCGGCAGGGCGCTGCCCTTGGCATCCCGCAACGGCCTGCCGACGGCGCGGCGGGTGCCGCCCGCCACGATCTCGAACGGCGATCTGTCAGCGCGCGCGGCGCGCACGAACTCGACGATCTCGGTTTCTTTGGACAGCGCGCTCATCTAGAAGCGCGGCAGGTGCGGATGGGGCAATTGCGCGCCATGGACATGGATATGGCCCTGCTCGACACAGGCCGAAAGCGTCGGAAATACCTTGCCGGGATTGAACAGGCCCTGGGAATCGAAGGCGCATTTGATCCGGTGCTGCTGATCCAGGTCAGCCTCGCTGAACATTTCGGTCATCAGGTCGCGCTTTTCGATACCCACGCCATGTTCGCCCGACAGCACGCCGCCAACCTTGACGCAGAGGCGCAATATGTCCGCGCCGAAGGCTTCGGCGCGCTCGAACTCGCCTTCCTTCATCACATCGAAAATGATCAGCGGATGCAGGTTTCCGTCGCCGGCATGAAACACGTTGCAGAAGCCCAACCCATATTGTTCCGAAAGCTTTTCCATCTCCTGCAGCACATGCGGCAGGGCATGGCGGGGAATGGTGCCGTCCATGCAGATCATGTCAGGGGCGAGGCGCCCCATGGCGGCAAACGCCGCCTTGCGGCCCGACCATATGCGCGCGCGCTGCTTCTCGTCGGTGGCTTCAACCGACTTGCCGCCGCTTTGGGCGACAATGTCGACGATGCGCGACACCGCGTAGGAAACATCGGCCTGGACGCCATCGGCGTCGATGATCAGGATGGCTTCCGCGCCGGCGGGATAGCCGGGCTGGTTGTAGGATTCGATGGCGGCGGCGGCGCGGCCATCCATAAATTCCATCGCCGCGGGCACGACGCCGTCGGCGATGATGGCGGCGACGCAGGTCCCCGCCGCCTGAACCGTGTCGAACGACGCCATCAGGGTGCGGGTCACCGGCGCCTTGCGCAGAATCTTCACCACCACTTCGACCACGATGCCCAAAAGACCTTCGGAGCCCGTGACCAGGCCGAGCAGATCAAGCCCGCCCTGTGCGCCGCACTTGCCGCCCAGAGTGACGATCTCGCCCCCCGGCAGCACCAGGGTGACGCCCAGGAGATTGTTGGTGGTCAGGCCATACTTCAGGCAGTGCAGCCCGCCGGAATTCTCCGCCACATTGCCGCCGATGGTGCAGGCGATCTGGCTGGAGGGATCGGGCGCGTAATAGAAGTCCTGGGCTTCCACCGCCTTGGTGATGTTGAGGTTGGTGACGCCGGGCTCGACCACGACGCAGCCATTCTCGTAATCGATCTCGAGAATGCGCTTCATGCGCCCCATGCCGATCAGGATGCCATCCTCGCGCGGCAGCGCCCCGCCCGACAGCGAGGTGCCCGCGCCGCGCGGCACGATGGGGATGCCTTCGGCGCTCGCATATTTCAGGACTTCACTGACCTGATGACGGTCGGCCGGCAGCACGCAGACCAGCGGCATCTGGTGATAGGCGCTGAGCGCATCGGAATCGAAAGTGGAGAGACCGGACTTGTCCGACACCACGCCGCCGGGAACAATCGCTTCCAGCGCCGCGACGATGTCCGCGCGGCGGGCGACAATCTTGGAATCGGTAACCGGAAGAAGCATGCGCGCCTATAACCCAACGCGGCGCAGTATGTCTTAGCCCTGACGGGCTTTGAACCGCGGATTCTTCTTGTTGATGACGTAGACACGGCCCTTGCGGCGGATCACGCGGCAATCCTTGTCACGCTTCTTGAGCGAACGGAGGGAATTGCGAACCTTCATGACACGCCTTTTTTAGCCAACCCCCGGCCCGGAGGGG
>JBBSKJ010000184.1:0-5197 GCA_038256475.1 Micropepsales bacterium
CCAGCCAGTTGTGCTTGGTGCAGGGCCGGGTGATGCCGACCGTGTCGCATTCCTGGAAAGCATCAGTGCCGATCAGGTGCGTCGGCACCTGGCCTGTCAAAACCACCAGCGGGATGGAATCCATCAGCGCGTCGGTCAGGCCGGTGACGGCATTGGTGGCGCCGGGACCGGAAGTGACCAGCACCACGCCGGGCTTGCCGGTGGAGCGAGCATAGCCTTCGGCGGCATGGACCGCGCCCTGTTCGTGGCGCACCAGCACATGGGTGATGCCTTCGACCTTGAACAGCGCGTCATAGATCGGCAGCACCGCGCCGCCGGGATAACCAAAGATATGGGTGACGCCCTGGTCCTTGAGCGCACGGATGACCATCTGCGCCCCGGTCATGGTCAGACCCATTTGCGTCGGCGCGCTTTCGGCGGCCTGGGCCGCCTTGGTCAGTGTGTCGTTCTTGTCCATAGTCCCGTCCTCGAAAGTCCAATGCTCGCAAATCCGCCAAAGATAAAGGGGCGTTTCCGCCCCTTGTCCGCATGGCCCGCCCTGCCCAAAACGAAGCGTCAGCTTCGCCGGGTGTGCGGCCTGATTACTACGAGCATTGCGTTCATGGCGGCGGAACTTAGGGATGCTGCGGCGCGGCGTCAAGCAATTTCACGAAGAAACTTCGGCGTATTGTGTAATAATATTGCGCAAAAGTGGGTCATACCAGCTATAATGTGGCATACGGTTGCGAAACCACGTCATCTGGCGCTTGGCGAATTGCCGCGTTGCGGTGATGGCGTTTTCCAGAGCCGCCTCCCGCGAAAGTTCCCCTGCCCCTAAAGCCTGCAACGGGCGCAGGCCCAGCAATTTGGCCGCCGGCAGGGTGGGGCCCAGGCCCGCCAGGCCACGCGCCTCCTCCAGCCCGCCCTGCTCCACCATCTGCTCGAAACGCCGGGCAATGCGGGCGCGCAGTTCGGCCCGCGGCGGGTCCAGCACGAAGGCCGCGAGTTTTGCATCCTTCAACACCGGCGCGGCGGGGGCGCTTTGCCATTCCAGCAGCGGGCGGCCCGTGGCCTCGAAAACCTCATAGGCGCGCAGCACCCGCTGGGGATCGCTCGGCCGCAGCTTTGATGCGGTGAGCGGATCGCGTTCGGACAGACGCGCATGCAGCCGTTCAACGCCGATCTGATCCAGCAGGACGCGCGCCGCATCGCGGATCTGCGCCGGGATTTCCGGAATATCGGCCAGCCCTTCGGTGAGGGCCGAGAAATACATGCCGGTGCCGCCGACAAAGATCGGCACCCGCTGCATGCTGCGCGCCTGTTCCAGCGCCGCCAGCGCATCGTCCCGCCAGCGCCCAACGGAATAAACCTCCGCCGCGCCAACATGGCCGTACAGCAGATGCGGCACCCGCGCCTTGTCGGCAGCGCAAGGCTGCGCCGTCAGGATCGGCGCTTCGCGATAGACCTGCATGGAATCGGCGTTGATGATCGCGCCGCCAATATGTTCCGCCAGCGCCAGCGCCTCGCGTGACTTGCCGCTGGCGGTGGGGCCTGCAATAAGGACCGCGTCGAATTTCATGCGTGAACAATGTTTGTTCTGAACGTCATCGGCAAGGGCGCCGATCCCAAACTCTTCGCAGGACTGGGCAGCGGCGACGCGAAAATCCTCTCGCCCGGCCATGCCTTTGATCTTCCGGTCGTGGGCATTGCGGCGCTGATCGCGGCGCGCGACATCGCCGCCGACCTGTCGCTGGACATCAATCTTGTGAAGACGGCGCAGCGGCGCAAACAGCTGCTGATCGCCGACATGGATTCCACCATCATCAATGTCGAATGCCTGGATGAGCTGGCCGACATGGCGGGACTAAAGCCGCAGATCGCGGCCATCACCGAACGGGCGATGCGCGGCGAACTGGAATTCGAAGGCGCACTCAAGGAACGCGTCGGCATGCTCAAGGGCCTGACCCTGGACGCGCTGGAGCGCACCTATGTCGAGCGGGTGCGGCTGAATCCCGGCGCAAAATCCCTGCTGGCGACCATGCGCGAGCACGGCGCCCACACCATGCTGGTCTCCGGTGGTTTCGAATACTTTACAAAGAGGGTGGCGCAAGCCGCCGGCTTCCATGTCGAACGCGGCAACATCCTGCTGGATGACGGCGCGGCCCTGACCGGAGAGGTCGGCATGCCGATCCTGGGGCGGGAAGCCAAGCTGGCGGCTCTGGAAGAAGCCGCTGCGTCATTGAAGCTGGATTTCGCGCAAACCCTGGCGGTGGGCGACGGCGCCAATGACCTGGCCATGATCCAGCGCGCCGGCCTGGGTGTGGCCTATCACGCCAAACCCGTCGTGGCGGAAGCAGCAGGCGCGGCCATCAACCACAATGACCTCACCGCGCTGCTTTACCTGCAGGGTTACAGCGACGAAGAGATTGTCAGAGCGTAGGCCAGCGGTGTCGAAGACACCGCGTCAGGCCGAGCGACCAGAAATCAGAGCGGATTGAAGTGCGCGAAGGCGTTCTGGCTTTCCGGCAGCGCGGCGAGCGGCACGAAATCCATCACCGCGCTCATCGCTTTCCAGTGCGCGCCGATCTCGGCGATGCCCGGGGCGCCGCGCGATGCTTCCACCGACTCCCATTCAAATATCTCGACCAGCTCGCCATCCTTGCCAACGCCCTGCACCACCGCACGGTCGGTGATCAGCTTGTGCTGGCGCAGCAGCGGCACATGGGCCTGCATCAGCAGGCGGGCTTCTTCCTCATGCCCCGGACGCGGGCGATAGGAACAGATGACAAGAATACCCATGCCTGGCCTCCCGATTTAATTCAGACTAAGCCCCACGAACGTAAGATCGCCGCCGCGGCTGATCAGCAGCAGCACGACTTTCTTGCCGGCCTTCGCGTCCGCCTCGATCTTGCGGGAAATTTCCTGCGCCGTCTTCACCGGCTGGCTTGAGATTTCCACGATCACATCGCCCACCCGCAGATTCTTCTCGCCCGCCGGACTGGCCTCTTCCACCCTCGTCACCAGAACGCCCTGGACGCCGGCGCCGACCTTGAACTTGGCGCGCGCCGCCGCGTCGAGGGTGCCCAGCGTCAGGCCCAGCCGCGCCAGCCGCGATTGGCTTTTCGCCGGCGCAGGCGCAGGCTTTGCCGGCTTGGCGGTCTTGTCGTCCTCGGCCAGCCGCTGCACCGTGATCTTCAGGCTCTGCTTCTTGCCCTGGCGCAGCATGTCGAGCGATACGGTCTTGCCGATAGGCGTATCGGCAACGATGCGCGGCAGGGCGCGGTCATCGCCCACCGCCTTGCCGTCAAAGCCGGTAATCAGGTCGCCGTTGCGCAGGCCCGCTTTGGCCGCCGGACCGCCGCCCGTCACATTGGTCACCAGCGCGCCCCGGACATTCTTCACGCCCAAGCCTTCGGCGATTTCCGGCGTCACTTGTTGAATGCGCACCCCGATCCAGCCGCGACGCGTAACGCCAAACTGCCGCAACTGGCCAACCACCTGCCGCGCCAGGTTGGACGGAATGGAAAAGCCGATGCCGACGCTGCCGCCCGAGGGCGAGAAGATCGCCGAATTGATGCCGATGACATTGCCTTCCATGTCAAACAGCGGACCGCCGGAATTGCCGCGATTGATCGGCGCATCGGTCTGGATGAAATCGTCATAGTCGCCGCTGTTGATGTTGCGGTTGCGCGCCGAGACGATGCCGGCGGTGACGGTCGAACCGATGCCGAAGGGATCGCCGATCGCCATCACCCAGTCACCCACTTCCGCCGTATCGCTGTTGCCGAACTTGGCGGCGGGCAGCGGCTTTCTGGGCGTGACCTTCAGCAGCGCCAGGTCGGTCTTGGGATCGCGCCCCACCACCCGGGCCGGCAGCGTGACGCCGTCGTTCAGGGTGACGGTGATGCTGTCGCTGGGGATGACATGGTTGTTGGTGACGATAAAGCCGCTGGGATCGATGATGAAACCGGAGCCCAGCGAGGTGACGTGGCGCGGCTGGCCCGCGCGTGGGCCCATGAAATTCTTGAACAGGTCTTCCAGCGGCGAGCCCGGCGGCAATTTCGGTACGGCGCTCGGCGGCGGCGCCTTCAGGGTCTGGCTGGTGGAGATATTGACCACCGTCGGCAGCAGCCGCTTGGCCAGACCGGAGAAGGATTCCGGCGCGGGCCGCGCCAGCGCTGCGCCCGAAACGGCCGGGGTCAGTGCAAGCGCCAGAATGGCACAAAGAAACTTCGCAAAGCGCATCGGTCGGACCAAAGGAGGAATCGCGGGCCAGTCTAGGCAGGGAAAAACGGAACAAACAGGGCAAAAGCCGGCTTTGGATGCGGTTTTTCATGTTTTGCCCTGCGCGCGTCGCGGCCAAGTTCCCGGGCATGGGCCTTGAATAACCGAAGGCATGAGACCCCTCGATGCCCATGGTAAATTGCTGACCTTGCTGTTCGGCGTGCTGCTGACCAGCTGCAGCCTGCTGCTCTTGTCGGGCTGCGGCGGCGGACTCTTGCCGCAGCAGCAGGCGCAAACCACCAGCCCGTTCCACACCTATGACCAGGTGGTGGAATCCTTCGACCAGATCGTCCCGAACATGACCCGCGCCGACGACCTGCCCAATCTGGGTTTCGACGCCCGCAACGGCAATGCCGATGTGCTGTCCTATCTGGGCATCCAGGAACGCTTCCTGCCCGCCGCGGGCGTGCGCTGGGAACATCTCAATCCCGCGGTGCGGGCCTGTATCCGGGCCGAACTCTATTGCACCGCCTTCGTCTTTCGCCCCAGCCGCACCACTTCCAAGCGTATCGGCAACACGGTGGCGGACATTCTGGGCTTTCAGCGCATCACCCATTCCAGCCGCTGGTCGGCCGAGATCATCCTTCTGGTGATGAATGGCCGCGTTGTGCACAAGGTCTTTTCCGGCAATCCCCGCACCGACAATCTGGACGACAAGCGTCAGCCGCTGGGCCCGCTGCAGGATGTCGGCGGCGCCATCTCGCGGGCGGCCGGCAGCGCCACCTCTTTCTAGGATAGTTTTTCTGGGATTTGACCGGGGCGGACGCTATATGCTGCGCCCATGACAGACATCCGCAACGATGTACTCAAGGCGCTCGACCAGGTGGTGGATCCCGCGAGCGGCCGCACCGTAGTCCAGCAGGACATGATCCAGGGGCTGGTGGTCAAGGATGGCCATGTCGGCTTTGTGCTGGAAGTGGCGCCCGAGCGCGCG
>JBBSKJ010000185.1:0-5172 GCA_038256475.1 Micropepsales bacterium
CATCGGCTTGGGCAACCAGAACGGCGCCTTTGCTCCTTGTCGTGCGGACCATGACATGGCCTTCCGGCCGGCGTCGGTGGCCTGCGCCACATAGAGGCGGGAACCGCGCAACGCGCCTCGGCTCCTCGGCAGCTGTTGAACTTTTGGGAACTATCCGCCTACGGAGAAAATCACCGAGCAGGCGCAGTCGTATGGAAGGTGAGTAGAGAATAAGCCGCTTAATGCCCGAGGAGCGCGAATTTGGCTGGAAGAGGGAAAGAACAGCTCTAGTCGTTGTCGTGCGCGATCTTTAGCGGGCTGCCACACGCCTTGCAGTGGATCGCATCTGGTTCATGCCGCAATAGCCCGCAAGTATCGCAGGCATGCCGAACTTTGTGGGGGCGCATCGCCACCTGAATGAGGCGAAAGAACAGCGACACACCGCCAATCATGATGATGATAGAAAGAATCCTTCCCCAGTAGCCAGGCAAGACAATGTCCCCGAAGCCCGTCGTGGTGAGGGCGGTGATGGTGAAGTACAGGGAATCCAGGTAGGAATTGATGGCTGGAACCCGCGCCGCGAAGCTGCTGTGAACCAGCCCGGCCATCATGAAAACGAACACCGCCAGGTTGACACTCGCCTTTACCGTGTCCTGGGTATGGGTGTCATTCCATTGGCCTTTGGCCACGACACGCCAGAATGCTGCGCCATGGACAAGCGAATAGGCGCGCAGGATGCGCAGGAATCCCAGATTGGCGGCATATTCGGGCACGATGAACGAGGCAAGGACCGCAAAGTCCGCCCAGACAAGGGGATTGCGAATCCACATTCGAATATTGCCAGACGCCCAGGCGCGTATCACGAGGTCCGCTGCCAGAAGCACCGCAATCAAATAGTCTATTGTGAAGAAAATTGGCCCGCGCGGAATAAATGGAGCGGCCACGAAGAATGCGATGATCAGAAGGTCAAAGATGATCCAGAGGGCCTGGAACCTCACGGCATCTCGGCTATGGCCGTAAAGCAGCCTGTGAAGGCGGTGCTGGGACAATTTCATCAGCGATGTTTACCCGGCTGTTTAAGGGCGCCATTCCATGAGGCGACTGCTCCCATGGAATGGTGCTGAGTGCTGACGTCGGCATCGTGCACCGGGCACGTCCAGCAATGTTCGAGCGTCACTCCGTTGTCTTGCCATCAAAATGTTCATGTGCGGCTCGGGCGTCGGCGCTGGTGACATGGACCGTCCCGTCAATATGCTCCGGGGGGCCGTAAATCGTGTAGAGCCGCAGGACCGCCTTGCCGCGATTGACGACATTATGCCGGGCCCCTTGCGGTACGATGATGCCGTCGTCAGCCTTTACCTTGTTGCAGGCCCCATCGATCCATATCTCGCCTTCACCGGTTTCGATGCGGAAGAACTGGTCGCGGTCGTCATGGACCTCGTCACCGATTTCGTCGCCGGGCTGGATAGCCATGAGGACAAGCTGGATGTTATGCCCAGTGTAAAGTACGCGCCGGAAATCGTTGTTCTCTTCCGTCAGCTTCTCGATATTTCCGACAAATCCCTTCATGTGCAGTCTCCTGATCTTTCCAACGCTGCGATTCTATCAAGGTCTCGGCACGCTTCATATGACCTGGCGGTCATTGCCCCGGAAATAATGGGGTGGCGTGCAGATCAATTTTCCGCCAAGCCAGCCCAAAAAGTACTATCCTTGCCGTGAAAGTTTTGATCAGCATCCATTGCCGGCGTATGCGGGGTGGATTCATGTCGATGTGGCGTTCAGGCCCGGCTTAATGTGACCGCAAGGATCAGCCCTGGTGAGACAAGCTGCCAAACCGTCTAACCGGCGTTCCGCCGTACACCTGTCTGGAACGGCCTTTGCTTTTTTCCTGGCAGGCTGCGCCACCCAACCACCGCCACCCGTCATGGACGGTGCGCCGGGCCTATGGTCCGGCTTTGTGCATGGATTGGTTGCGCTTCCCGCACTCCTGGTCAGCCTTGTGCTGGAGGTGCGCATTTATGCCTTCCCCAATAGCGGCTTTTGGTACGACCTGGGGTTCTGCGGTGGCTTCGGGTTGGGAATGGCGCTGCTGGCGCTTCCGATCATTCCTTTGATCGGCGGCTTGCTGACCAGAAGGAATTAAACTGGCTGGAGCGGACGGGCAACGCTTCTACATCGGAATTGTTCCCGGCAAGCACGTCCGCTTCAAGCACAAGGATTGGCAACCCAGATTGGGCGGAACAGTTCGCTGTCTACGCAGTTTCCTCCTGCGGATGGGTCAGTACCACTTGGAACTTCACAAGTTCCACCGTTTTACCTCTAGAGGAGGACTGCAATGAAAAGTTCTATAAAAATGCTTCTCGCGGCCTGCGTCATCGGCACGGCCGGTATCGTCGCGACGGCGCCTGCTTCGGCCCAGTCCGGCTTTTCGTTCCGGGCTGGCGATGTCTCAATCGCTTTTTCGGACGGCTATTACGACCGACGCAACCGTTGGCACAACTGGCGCAATGCGCGTGAGCACAGGTGGTATCGCACCAATTACCGCAATAACTATCGCGGTTACCGCCGTGACCAGGATCGCGACGGAATCCCCAATCGTTACGACCGCGATCGCGACGGTGACGGCGTGCCGAACCGTTATGACCGCCGTCCGAACAATCCCTACCGCTAACCGTCAAGCTTAGCGAAAGGCCCCGCGAACATCTCGCGGGGCCTTTTTCGCTTTAGGGCTGCGCGGCCCAGTGAGCCAGTTTTCTTGTTGCGGTGCATATAAGCACGTCGCCTTAGAGCTGTTCACCTCATAGATAAGCGACCGCTTCTACGCGCCGCATGGCGTGGCCTATGATGGGAGCGGCAATCTGCTGAGTTCAATCTGTGGGCCGCGTCACCAAGGTGATGTGAAATAGGGGTAGATCATGGTCGAGAACGAGCCGGTCCTTACAATCCATCGCGGCCATCGTCGTCCTGACCCGGACCTGATCGCGGCATTTCGCGGCACTGCGACCTCCCACCTGGTGGACTGCATGGACGGGCGCGGCGCGCTGGACTGGCGCATCAAGCCGCTCGATCCCGCCAATGCGGTGTTCGTGGGTCCGGCGCTGACCGCGCAGGCCTATCCCGCCGATTTCTGCGCGGTCGCTGGTGCGGGCATGGAAGCACAAGCCGGTGATGTGATCATGTGCACCAATGATGGCTATACCGGCACGGCGCTGATCGGCGACCTGGCGTCCGGCATCATGCGCAACAAGGGTGTGGCCGCGTTTGTGACCGATGGGCTGGCGCGCGACCGTGCCGGCATTGCGGCGACGGGGTTGCCGCTGTTCGCGCGGGGCATATCGCCCAATTCTCCGGCCAGCACCGGACCGGGACAGGTGGGCGCGCCCATCGTGTTGGGCGGTGTCCAGGTAGCTTCCGGCGATATCGTGGTGGGCGATGCCGACGGTGTGGCGGTGATTCCCCTGGCACAGGCGGAAAATGTCCTGGTGCGGCTGCGCGCGGTGCGGGTGGCCGAGAAGAAGGCGGAAGATCTCGTCAAGGCGGGCAATACCAGCTTTGAAACCTGGCAGGCGATTGTCCGCAATGCGCGGATCGTCCAGTCGTGACCAGACCCAAGAAATTGTAACAGGAGATCGTGGCGCGGACCCTGCTTTTTTGGGGCGCAAAACCCGCGATGCTGCCCCCGCGATTGGCGGAGGCGGTGATGAAACATGTCCGGCTGGGATTTGTGGCGTTGGTGGCGCTGACGCTTTTTGCCCAGATTGGGCAGGCCCATGCCGTGAATGGTGTAACGGCGGGCGCCTTTGTGGTGGAGCGTCCCACTTTGCTGTCGCTGGGCTTTGAATGGAAAATCACCGGCGACGACAACCGCAACTCCGCCGTCGCCGTCAGCTTCCGCAAGAAGGGCGAAACGGCGTGGCGCAAGGGCATGCCCTTGATGCGCATGGGCGGGGAGTTCATCGCCGGCCCCCGGCCGCAATATGGTGACAGTGCCTATTACAATTACACCGTGCCGCCAGGGTTCGCGGGCAGCGTGCTGAACCTTCAGCCCGATACCGAGTATGAATGCCGCTTTGTGCTCAGCGATCCCGACGGCGTGACCGGCCAAAGCGAGCAGACGGTCACGGTGCGCACCCGTAAGGTGCCGGCGCCGGCCGCGGGCGGGCAGGTCTATCACGTCTATCCCTGGGGAAAAGACGAGAAGACGCTCGGCAAGAACGAGTTCATCGGCCTGCTACACGCTTACTTTGTGGGCGCGGACCAGAGCGATCACAACAATGTCTTTGCCCATCGGGTCAAACCGGGTGACACCATCCTGGTGCATGCCGGGATCTATAAGGACCGCCGCTTTACCTACGGCGGCCAGTCGGGTGACCGCGCCGGCCCGTCCTACGGCACTTCGTTCGATGGCACCTATTACCTGACCGCCAAGGGCACGCCCGAGAAGCCCATCGTTATCAAGGCGGCGGGCGACGGCGAAGTGATCTTCGACGGCGACGGCAATGACACGCTGTTCAACCTTTTGGCCGCCGACTATCACCATTTCGAAGGCATCACGGTGCGCAACACCAATGTCGCTTTTCTACTGGGGATCAAGGATATCATCGGCGCCAGCGGATTCACGCTGACCAATAGCCGGCTTTACAATATCGGGCGCGGTGTCCGTCAGGACTGGGCCAAGTCGAAGGATTTCTATATCGCCGACAATGTCTTCCTGGGCCGCCACGATCCGGTCAACATGGGCGGCTGGATCCGCAAGGATGTGTGGGGCAAGTATCCGGGCTATCCCGCGCTGATCGACAGCGAATACGCCGTCAAGGTCTATGGCCAGGGCCATGTTGTGGCTTACAACTACATCTCAAATTTTCATGATGCCGTGACCCACGCCACTTTTGGCAATCCCAATCTGGTGCCAGAAGAGTATGGCGCGTCGGTCGATTTCTACGGCAATGACATGTTCAACCTGACCGACAACTGCATCGAGCTGGATGGCGGCGTGCACAATATGCGCGCCTTCGGCAATCGCTGCGTCAACAGCTCCATGATGGGCTTTTCCACCCAGCCGATCTTCGGCGGCCCCGCCTATGTCTATCGCAACCTGACTTACAATTCGACGACCGGCGGCGGGTTGAAGCTGCTGGACAATCCGTCGGGTGTGCTGGTGTACAACAACACGTTTGTCGGAACCGGGGGTGC
>JBBSKJ010000186.1:0-5145 GCA_038256475.1 Micropepsales bacterium
CTCATCGCATCCCGGGGCTGGAGCAGGTCCCAAGGGTTCGGCTGTTCGCCGATTAAAGCGGTACGTGAGCTGGGTTTAGAACGTCGTGAGACAGTTCGGTCCCTATCTGCCGTGGGTGTTCGAAACTTGAGAAGACTTTTTCCTAGTACGAGAGGACCGGAAAGAACGTATCTCTGGTGGATCGGTTGTGGCGCCAGCCGCATAGCCGAGTAGCTAAATACGGACGAGATAACCGCTGAAAGCATCTAAGCGGGAAACTCACTTCAAAACTAGGTTTCGCTTGAGAGCCGGGGAAGACTACCCCGTCGATAGGCCAGGTGTGTAAGCGCAGCAATGCGTTGAGCTTACTGGTACTAATTGCTCGATTGGCTTGATCGCAAGCAGCACCGTTCCATGTCTGGAAACAAAGCCAGGCATGTCTAATGAAATAATTGGTCGCCAAGTGTCGTATTATACTCGTGCAATCCGCTAACCAGCGGATTTGACTTCTGTTCTTCGCCGACCTGGTGGTCATAGCGAAGGAATTCTACCCGATCCCATTCCGAACTCGGCCGTCAAAGCCTTCTGCGTCCATGGTACTGCGGCTCAAGCCGCGGGAGAGTAGAACGCCGCCAGGTCTGCCAAGAACAGAAGTCAACCCTTTGTGCGCGCCCGCGCACGGGGAGAGAACCCGCCAATACAATTCAAAAAAAGCCCCGGTCACGAAAGTGACCGGGGCTTTTTGTTTTTCGCGTCCGCGCGCGGGCGCGAAAGCGTCCGGGGGCTTTTTGTTTTTCAGCGCTGCAGCAGCGGCGCCGCGGGTCCGAACAGTTTTTCCAGCAGGAAGTCCGGCAGCAGGTGCTGCGGGAAGCTTTTGGACATGTTGTCGGTGCGCAGGATGTGCAGGCACAGGCCTTCGGTGTCGGCGAAGTGGTCGAATCTGCATCCCTTTGCGATCGCGCCGGCGACGAATCCGTAATCGCTGGCATATTCCACGGGCGGAAACGGCGCCGCCAGCCAGGCGGATTTCTTGAAGACATAGCTGAAGCCATAGCCCAGGTAATTGTTCTTCATGTTCTCGGGCGGGTCCGTATTGACGAAGCCCTGTAGCGATTTTTCCGGCCCAAATGTGAAATGCAGGCCCAGCGTGTTGGCGGTATCCCAATAGCCCAGCCGCCTCAGCTGCGCCGAATAGACGAACCAGGCCGACAGCTTGGTGATGTCGGCTTTGGTGTCTTCCAGCCGCGCCAGCATGGTGGCCAGGTAATGCGGCGCGTAATAATCGTCATCATCGAACTGGGCGATCACCGGCGCATTGCTGCGCTCGCAAAGCCAGTTGCGCTTGGCGGCGACGATCATGCGTTCGGGCTTGTGGGTGTAGCGGATGCGCGGGTCGTTCAGACCGGCAAAATAGGATGACGGCTGCGGGCTGTCGTCCAGGATCAGCCATTCGAAATCGGTGAGCGTCTGCGCGGCGACGATTTGGTGCTGCGCTTCCAGAAGGGCGTGGCGGCCAAAACTGGGGGTGATGATGGAAACGACCGGAGCCATGGGGCCAGCTTAGAGCGGGATGCAGGCAATGGAAATCACACCTTACAAGCTCACCCTTCGACAAGCTCCCTTCGACAAGCTCAGGGTGAGGAAGAGAAGCTAGTCGTTTCGCGCCTGGCGGATCAGGCCCTTGGTGATGAAACCGCTGATGGCATAGGTGCGCATCCCGAACTGGCCGGAGGGGATGTCCCAGACCCGGACCATGCTCCAGTCATTGTTGGGGCTGACGTCCAGCACCGGCGTGGCGAGGTCGACTTCGCGCTTGTTCTGCCAGTTGGCGTGGTCGACGATGATTTCGCGGTCGGACACGATCTCGGTCACCACCGCGACATGGCCGCGCTTGAGGCGCTTGGAGCCGGAGAAAACCATCACCGCTTCTTCGGCCGGGCGGGAGGCGCGGGCATAGAGGGTGCGCGCCCGTTCCCACCAGTGCTTGGCATCGCCGAACACGGCCATGCCCGAACGCAGGCGGGCATATTCGACGCAGAACAGTTTGCGGAAAGAGGTGTCCACCCGCGGCTTGTCCCGCACCACCGCCGGCACCACCGGGGCGGGGATATGCGCGACCGGGGCGGGCATGATGGTGCGCGCGGCCAGTTGGCGCGGCTGGGCGACCGGAGCGGGGTCGGTGGGGTTGTTGGCCTGGTCGGCGCCAAAGCCGAAGAAGGAGCCGATTTCCCGGGTCAGGCCGGTGACCTTGTGGGTCAGGCCCGTCACATGGTGTTCGATTTCGGCTTCGACCGAAGCGTGCGCGGGCGCAGCGGCCAAGGCAGCCGACAGGATCAAACCCGACAAGACACGATGAATGACAGACACCCGCAACCCGACTTTGTTTAACGCCGATTTTTCCCGGCTTGACCCAAGCGCTTGCGGATTTGCCCCCCGACAGCTTCAGGCCGTGCGCCGAGTGAACCAAGACTCGCAGCCTTAACAAAGACGTTTCCTTGCCACGGTTAAGTGGCATTTCAGCAACATTAAATGCTTGGAATTGCTAGGGTTTTCGGAGTTATTGCAGTGCGGTATCAGGGCCGGTCACGGCGTGCTGGCGAGGAATGTGACAGGGTTGGCCATCTGTTCGCATTAAGCATTCTGGCGGTTGCGCGCTTGCCCTGATCGTAAAAAGAATAGCTAAATCCGAACAGAAAATTCCGACCAAAAAAGGGACTGGAGCTATGCCGGAACTTAACGACAAGAATGACGGCGCGATCTTCATCGGCGCGGGCGTGGAGCTGAAGGGCGAAGTGAGCGTGCCAGGCACCGCTTCGGTGGACGGCAAGTTCGAAGGCGTACTGAAGGCCAAGAGCCTGGTGGTCGGTCCGTCGGGCCACGTCACCGGCCAGATCAGCGTCGACACCGCCGAAATTCGCGGCACGGTTGCCGACCACCTGGTGGTGCAGTCCAATCTGATCCTGCGCTCCACCGGAAGCATCACCGGTACGATCGCCTATTCCAAGGTGATGGTGGAGGAAGGCGGCAGCCTGGCCGGCACCATCGAGAAGATCGCCCGCGCCGGCGCCTCGGCCGAAAGCGAGCACAAGGTCGTTCCGCTGCACGCCGGCGAGTAACCGCAGCCGATCCTTGAAACCTGAGCCGCAGGATTAGGCTGGTGAAATACGATTACTCGTCTCTGGTCGTGCCGCAGCGGGAGGAAGATCTCGCCCGTTTCGATTGGGAGAATTTCCTGCCCAGCAAGATCACGCGGGGCAAGCGCTGCTTTTCGATTGTGGACGAGGGTACCGGCATTGAGGGCAAGCTGATCGCCCGCACCGCCTTCATCCATGGCGAAATTCAGGGCCTGGTCTTTGCCGAGCATGTCACGGTGGAAAAAACCGGCATTGTGCATGGCGTTATCTTCTGCCGCACGCTGTGCATCATCGGCCACGTCAAGGCCAATGTGGTTTGCGACAATGTCTTTATCCGCGATGGGGGCCTCATGTCCGGGGCGCTGAAATACAAGACCCTGAAGATCGAATCCGACGCCGCGATCATCGGCAAGTTCGAACGCCGCGCAGCGGCGAACGAGCAGGATAATCAGCGCGGCTGGGCCGCGGAAACCGCGCTGGCGGGCATCTAACGAACGTCACGCCGCCAAACAAAAAAGCCGCCCGGCCCTTTAAAGAACAAGGGGCGGGCGGCTTTTTGCTTGAGAAACGGTTCTACTTCTTAGAAACCACCGCCAGAGACTTCTCGACATGCTCGACCGGCGAGATGCCGTCGGCGGTGGAATTCATCGAGGCGATGATCTTGCCGTTCTGGCCGACCACATAAGTGTGACGCTCGATGATGGCATGGGTCAGGGGGTTGCCCTGATTGTCCTTGGCGCCGGGGCCGGGCTGGCGGACGGTCAGATTGTAACTGACCGCGACCTTGGTATCGGAATCCGAAGCCACCGTGAATTTGCCGGCGCAGAATTTGGGATCGGCGGAGTATTTCTGGAGCCGGTCCAGCGTGTCGCCCGACACGCCGATGATAGACGCGCCGGCGGCGGTGAACTTGTCTGCTTCCTCGGCGAAGGTGCGGGCCTGCAGGTCGCAGCCGCCGGTGTAGGCGGACGGATAGAAATAAACCACCACCGGGCCCTTTTTCAGCGCATCCTTCAGATTGAAGTTCACGTCCTTGCCGCCCAAGCTGCCGGGGGCGGTGAAATCGGGGGCGGTGTCGCCGACCTTGAGCGCGGCAAACGCGGGGCTGGCTGAGAAGGCGGCCGCCAGGAAACCAATCAGAAGCTGTTTTTTCATGGCAGGGGTCCTTTGGGGCTGAACGCGAGAGGCACGCTAGCAGAGGCCCTGCCGGCTTGAAAGTGACGCCGAAGCCGGAAAAAGGAGGCGAGATCAATTCGGGCGGCGCATGGACGCCCCCGGCCGCAAGGGAGTACCCTGCCGGGCGCCTGAACGGTCGGCAGGCCGGATATCGGCGCCATTATTTCATGGCGTGGTGGGGAGATATTGCATGAGAAACCGGACCCGGGCCTTTGCCCTTCTTGCCATCACCAGCCTTTTTGCGGGCGCCTGCACCACCGTGAATACGACGGCGCCGGGCGCGGTCGGCATCGCGCGGCAGCAGAGCTTCCTGGTATCGGCCGAGGCGGTGCAGAATGCGGCGGGCCAGTCCTATGCCAAGACCCTGACCGAGGGCCGCGCCAAGGGCGTGATCAACAACAAGTCCGCCATGCTGGCCCGGGTGCAGCGCATTTCCCGGCGCTTGATCGCGCAAGTCGGCGTTTTTCGCCCCGATGCGCAAAACTGGAACTGGGAAATCAATGTGATGGACACGCCGGAAATCAACGCCTGGTGCATGCCCGGCGGCAAGATCATGGTCTATTCGGGGCTGATCGAAAAACTGAATCCAACCGATGCCGAGCTGGCCGCGCTGCTGGGCCATGAGATGGCGCATGCCCTGCGCGAACATACCCGCGAAGCGGTGTCGCGCTCGATGGGCCAGCAGCTGGTGCTGGGGGGGCTGGCGGTAGCGACCGGCGCCAGCCAGCAGACCGTGCAGATCGCCAATGCGGTGGCGCAGGTGACCTACTCGCTTCCCCATGGCCGGGACCAGGAAACCGAGGCTGATCGCATCGGGCTGGAGCTGATCGCCCGCGCCGGCTATGAGCCGCGCGCC
>JBBSKJ010000187.1:0-5141 GCA_038256475.1 Micropepsales bacterium
GCCATGAAGCTGAACCCGGCGGTGGCGGATATTTTCGCCTTCCAGTACGGCGATTTCACCCTGGAAAACTACCAGGCCCATGCCGGGATCAAGGCACCTATAGCTGTATAATTGACAAAGCTGGGGCCGGGGGTAAAACACCGCCCAATAAGGAGATTTTCCATGGCGACGGCAGACGTACAGGGCAAAGACGAAACCAAGCTGGCCAATGGCGGCGGCGCGTTTCCCTTCTGGTTTTCGGTGGCGGTTGTCGGCGGTCTGTTCGCCCTCCTGGTTGCCGCTATCTATGGCGTGATCCAGCTTTTCTCCTAAAATCTTTCAGACATGAAAAAAGCGCCGGAAGTTTCCTTCCGGCGCTTTTTCTTTGCCCACTTGTCGTGGCCCGAGAATGCGGGCCACCCAGGTGAAGCACTTTCGATCTCGCCGCGCAGACGCGCGGCGGCTGGGTGGCCCGGACAGGCCGGGCCATGACAGTCGCGCTATTTCGGCAGCGCGAACACCAGCAAACTGTCGCCGCCGCCGGGGCTGTTCAGGTACGAACCACCTGTCGCCACCACCGCCACGAACTGCCGTCCGTCGCGGCCGCGATAGGTGATGGGCGTGGCATGGGCCGAATGGTCCAGCTTGTAGGTCCACAGCTCCTTGCCCGTCTTGCTGTCAAAGGCGCGGAAGCGCGCGTCATCCGTGCCGCCGATGAAAGTCAGACCACTGGCGGTCAGGATCGGCCCGCCATTGCTGGCCCGGCCGGTATCCTTCTTGCCTTCGGGGAAGTGATCGGTGACGCCCAGCCGCGAGCGCCAGGCGACCTCCGCGGTGTTGACGTTCACCGCGATCAACTCGCCCCAGGGCGGAATATGGCAGGGCGTCTGGGTCTTGGGATCGACAAAGCGGGCGGTGGTCATGTGCCATTCGTCGCCGCGCTTCACCAGCCGCTCGACATAGCCCATCTCGTTGGAATTGAAGATGAAGAGACCCAGTTTGGGATCGAAGGCGCCGCCGCCCCATTCCGGCCCGCCCGCCGCGCCGGGGAAACGAACCTGCGTCCTGTCGGCGCGCAACGGCTCATACATTTTCATGCCGACCAGATCGCCCTTCTTGATGATGTCTTCGCAGATGGCGCGATGCTCGGGCGTATTGTCCGCCACTTCGCTGAGGTCGAAGCTCATGCGGGTCATGACTTCGGGCTTGTTGGGGAAGGGCTGGGTCGGCCAGGCCTTCTCGTCCGGATGGGAAGAGGGCGGCACCGGCCTTTCGGTGACGCCGAAGATCGGCTCGCCGGTGACGCGGTTCAGCAGGAACAGCATCGCCGTCTTGTTCATCGCCGCGACGGCGGGAATGGACTTGCCGTCCTTCTTGACCGTCAGCAGCACCGGCGCGGTGTGCAGGTCCAGGTCCCAGATGTCGTGGTGCACGGTCTGGAAGTGCCAGAGATACTTTCCCGTGCTGGCTTCCACCGCCACCAGGGAGTTGGAGAATAGGTTGGCGCCCTTGTGATCGCCGCCATAGCGGTCGAAGGTCGGCGCGCCGAACGGCAGATAGGCGATGCCGCGCGCCGTATCCACGGTCAGCAGGTTCCAGATATTCACCCCGGAAACCTGCTTCCAGCCGTCATCTTCCCAGGTCTCGTGGAATTTCTCGCCCGGTTGCGGAACGGAACGGAACGTCCAGGCCAGCTTGCCGGTGATCACGTCCCAGGCGCGCGCATCGCCCGCCGCGCCCTTGGCGGGCGATTCCTGGACGCGGCTGCCGGTGATGGCGAGGTTCTTGTAGATCGTGGGCGGCGCGGAATAGCCGTAAAAGGCGTTCGGCAAGCCGTTCATGATCTCCGGTGTCTTGGTGTCGATGATGCCGTCCACGCCGAAGCCTTTGGACGGCGCGCCGGTGGCGGCATCCAGCGCGATCATCCGGCCGCGCAGGGTGCCGAAGATCAGGCGCGGGGCGTGACGCGCATCGCCCGGCCAATAGGCCAGGCCCCGAAAGGGCGGCTGGTCGCCGGTGGGCAGGTCATAGGCCCAGAGCTGCTTGCCGCTGGTGGAGTCCAGCGCCACGACGCGGCCATGGGGCGTTCCCAGAAACATGCGATTGCCAACCACCAGCGGCGTGGTGGTGGCAAAGGGAATGCGCGCCAGCTTTTGCGACGGCACCGGGTTCATGTGATAGGTCCAGGCGACCTGCAGCTTGCCGACATTGGCCGGCGTGATCTGGGTCAGCGGCGAGAAACGCCCGCCGCCCGCGTCATAGCCGTAAGACGGCCAGTCGCCCCTGACCGAGGTCTGCGCCGAAGCGCATAACGGCAAGCACAGGGCGATCACGCCCAGCAGCATCTTCTTCATGACAGCCCCTGATGTATGGATGGGGATTACTTCCCCATTTCGTCTTCCTGATAGACCTTGATGATCTCGTCGAAATTCTGTTCCGCCTTGAAGCCCATCTTGCTGGCCAGCGTGGGCGTATAGCGTCCCGCCCAGCCCAGCACGATCTTGGACACGAACGGATCGTCCACCCGCTTGATCAGCGCCACCGCCTTGTCACCCGCCGCCTTGCGCAGCGCCTCGATCTGCTCGCCCACCGTGGCGGAAACGCCCGGCATGGTCATGGAACGGCGCGGCCCCAGCGATGACGTATCGATGGTGGCGGCATTGATGAAGAAGCCCACCGCGGCGCGCGGGCTGGCGAACCAGTGACGCACCTCATCGCCCACCGGCAGCGGGGCTTCCTGTCCCGCCAGTGGCTCGCGCAGGATGCCGGAGAAGAAGCTGGAGGCCGCCTTGTTGGGCTTGCCGGGACGGATGCAGATGGTGGGCAGGCGCACGCCGACGCCGTCCAGGAAACCTTTGCGGCTGTAATCGGCCAGCATCAGCTCGGTCATCGCCTTTTGCGTGCCATAGCTGGTGGTGGGGGTCGGCGCGAAATCGTCGGTGATGGAATCCGGGAAGGGCGGGCCGAACACGGCCAGCGTCGAGGCGAAAACAAAGCGCGGCTTGTAGGGCGACTTCTCGCTCTCCAGCCGAACCGCCTCGAACAGCGCCCAGCTGCCGTTGAAGTTGATCTTGTAGCCTTTTTCAAAATTGGCTTCCGCATCGCCCGACACGATGGCGGCGAGATGAAAGATCACATCGGGGCGGTCCTGCATCAGGGTGGTGGCGACCCCGCGCTCGGAATAATCGGTGACGATGGCCTTGCTGTCCTTGGGACAGCCTTCGGGGATCGGGCTGTCCACCACATCCACCAGGATCATGCCGGTGATCGGCTTGCCGCCCAGTGCCTTGTCGCGCGCCAGGCGCTCGACCAGCTTGCGCCCGATCATGCCGCCCGCGCCGGTGACCAGAATCTTCATGTCCGGTTCTTCCTTCGAGTGTTTGCGGGCGCGACCATAACCCAACGGAAGCTTGCGGCAAGCGGCGATGCTGCGTCGCAGCGGCAGATAAGATCATCTCGCACATGCGATGCTTTTGACGCCGGTCCGGGGCAGGATTAGCGTGGCCCCAACAAGCCGGAATCGGCGAAGCACAAAGGGGTGGGGCGTGAAATTCGTTTTTGCATTGGCCATGACTGTGGGACTGCCCATCGCGGCATCGGCCCAGGACATTCCCGCCTTTTATGGCAAGGCGGAAAACCAGTGGGCCTCGCCGCCTTCAGGCAGCTGGGGTTCGACCGCCGGCATCGAACGCGGCCCCAAAGGTGAAATCTGGGCCCTCGACCGCTGCGGCGCCAACAGCTGCGAGACGTCCGACCGGCCCGCCGTCATCCAGATTGACATGAGCACCGGCAAGGCGATCCGGGGCATCGGCGCCGGCCTGTTCGTGTTTCCGCATGGTCTGCATGTGGACCGCGCGGGCAACATCTGGGTGACCGATGGCGGCCTCTCCAAGGATGGCAGCAAAGGCCTTCAGGTCATCAAGCTGTCGCCCGACGGCAAAGTGCTGCTGCGCCTGGGCACCGCCGGCCAGCGCGGCAATGACGAAAGTCATTTCCAGTCGCCCAGCGACGTGATCACGGCGCGAAACGGAGACATTTTCGTCACCGACGGCCATACCCCGATCGCCGGCATCGTGCCGCCCGATCTCAACATGCGGGTGATGAAGTTCAGCGCCGACGGGAAGTTCATCAAGCAATGGGGCAAGGCCGGCGCGAGCCGCGATGCCTTCAACAGCCCCCACGCACTGGCGCTGGATGCGCGGGGACGCTTGTTCGTCGCCGATCGCTCGAACAATCGCACCATGATCTTCGACCAGGACGGCAACTTCATCGCCGAATGGAAACAGTTCGGTCGCCCCAGCGGCTTCTACATTGCGGGCGACCGGCTCTATGCCATCGACGCCGACTCCACCGAAGCCAACCATCCGGGCGGCTGGAAGAAGGGTGTTTGGATCGGCTCGATCCGCGAAGGCAAGGCGGAAAGCTTTGTGCCCGACGAAACCGCGGGCGAGGGCGTGGTCGTCGCGCCCGATGGCCATATGTATGGCGCGGTCAATGTCGCGCCGCGCGGCATCACCCGCTACCAGAAAAAGTAAGGAGCAATCCTCATGCGCGCGACACGGCGGACATTCCTGCTGAAAGGCTTCGGGGCCACCACCACGGCCTGGCTGGCGGCCAACTGGCCCGCCCAGGTCGCGGCGGCAGAGGCCGCGCAGCAGATGGGTCATTTCACCTTCTTCACCCGCCCCCAGGCGATGGAGATCGACGCCATGGCGCAGCAGATCTATCCCAGCGACTCCACCCCCGGGGCGAAGGAAGCGCAGGTGATTTATTTCATCGACCTGGCGCTGGTCACGTTTGCCCAGGACAAGCAGGAGATCTACAAAAAGGGCTTCGGTGAATTGTCCGCCAAGACCGGCGTCAAGCCGCTGGGCTCGTTCCCGATGGACCAGCAGATCGCGCTGCTCACCTCCATAGAGAACACGCCCTTTTTCCGCATCGTGCGCGACCACACCATCATGGGCATGTTCTCCGCCCCCCAGCATGGCGGCAACTTCCAGAAGGTCGGCTGGAAGCAGATCGGCTTCGACGACAGCCTCAACTTCCGCGCCCCGTTCGGCGCCTATGACAAGGCGTGATGCGATGAAAAAATACAGCCCGAACGAGGAAGTGGATTTCGTGGTGATCGGCACCGGCGCCGGCGGCTCGGTGATGGCCAAGCA
>JBBSKJ010000188.1:0-5128 GCA_038256475.1 Micropepsales bacterium
GATCGTACCGCGCCATCCCAAGGCTCCTTCCGGTAGCCTTGAATCAAGCGCCGCCCCTCTCAGCAAGCTTTATGAGTACAGGCCCTAGTCTCCCGCGACCCAGCTCACATCGGCGCCTAGGGCGTTGAGGTTCTCCACGAACTTGGGATGGGCGCGCTGGATGGGCGAGGCGTTGAGGATCGTGCTCTCGCCCTCGATGCTGGCGGCCAGCATGAAGAGGGCGATGGCCACGCGGATGATGTAGGGGCTCTCGACCTGGGCCGGCACCAGGGGCTTTCCGCCGAAGGTGATCAGGCGGTGGGGGTCGCAGAGCAGGGAATGGGCGCCGAACTTGCCCAGCTCCGAGGACCAGCCGAGCGCACCCTCATAAACCTTATTCCAGAACATCACCTGACCTTCGGCGCGGACGCCGAGCGCCACGAAGATCGGCAGGAGGTCGGCCGGGACATAGGGCCACGGCGCGGCCTCGACCTTGGTCAGGATGTTGCTGGTGAACGGTTCGCGCACCTTCATGGGGCCGTCGACCCGCGAGCGCGACCAGCCGTTCTCGTGGGTGATCTCCACCCCGAACTTGGCGAAAGTGCGGTCCAGCAGGGGGAACTGCTCAACCGATCCGTTGCGCACGGCGATGTCGCCGCCTGTGATGGCGCCCATGGCCAGGAAGGTCGCCACCTCATGGAAGTCGTCGGCGAAGGTGAACTCCACCCCGCCCAGGTCATCGACCCCCTCGACGTCCACCCGCGACCCGCCGACGCCTTCGATCTTCGCTCCCATGCGGGCCAGGAAGTCGCAGAACTCCTGGACGTGGGGTTCGCACGCCGCGTTGGTCAGGCGCGAGCGGCCTTTGGCCGTGGCGGCGCAAAGGACGAAGTTCTCGGTGGTGGTCACGGATGCGTAGTCGAGCCAGTGCTGGACCGCCGAAAAGCCCTTGGGCGCGGTGATGACGATGGAGGCCGCGTCGCTCACCACCTGGGCTCCGAAGGCGCGGAAGACCTCGATGTGCGGATCGATCTCGCGGGCGCCCAAGGTGCAGCCGGTGACGTCGTCCTCCAGGCTGGCTCGGCCAAAGCGGTGCAGCAGGGCCGGGATCAGCATGATCGAGGAGCGCATGCCCAGCGGCAGGTGCGCGGCGGTGGGGTCCAGCCCCGTTCCGTGATGGAGGCGCAGGGTCCCGCTGTCGAAATCCATGTCGACGGTGCTGCCCAGATTCCGAAAGAATTCCAGCAGCTTGCGGACATCTGTTATGTCTGGAACCCGGTGCAGGACGATGGGCTCGTCCGACAGAAGGGTGGCGCACAGCACCGGCAGGACCGCGTTCTTGTTGGCCGAGGGCGTGATCTCGCCCCGCAAGGCGCGGCCGCCTCGCACGATAAGGTTCGTCATGGGCGCGCGCGGCCTCGTCTAGGTATGAATGTCAGCGAACTTAGCGGCTGGCGGGCGCTTACCAAGCGCCGATTTTCTCGGCTTCGGCGTGGCTGATCGGGCGGTGCGCCTTCTCGTGGTCTTCCTCGGCCAGCAAACGCACGGCCTCCAGGGCGGCCATGCAGCCCATGCCCGCTGCGGTCACCGCCTGCCGGTAGATGTCATCGGTGACGTCGCCGGCGGCGAAGACGCCGGGGATGGCCGTCGAGGCGGTCCCGGCCTTCACGTCGAGATAGCCCGCCGCGTCCATTTCTAGCTGGCCCTTGAACAGTTCCGAGGCCGGCGCGTGGCCGATGGCGATGAACACGCCGTCGGCAGGGACCTCGCGAATCTCCCCGGTCTCCATGCTCTTCAACTTCACGCCGGTGACTCCCATGGGGTCGGTGGCGCCGGTCACCTCATAGACGCTGTGGTTCCAGATCACCTCGATCTTGGGGTGGGCGAACAGGCGCTCTTGCAGGATCTTCTCGGCGCGGAACTCGTCGCGGCGGTGAACGACCGTGACCTTGCTGGCGAAGTTGGTGAGGAACAGGGCCTCCTCGACGGCCGTATTGCCGCCGCCGACCACCACGACCTCCCTGCCGCGATAGAAGAAGCCGTCGCAGGTGGCGCAGGCCGAAACGCCAAAGCCCTGATATTTGCTTTCGCTCTCGATGCCCAGCCAGTTGGCGGACGCGCCGGTGGCAATGATCAGCGTGTCGGCGGTGTAGATGTCGCCGCTGTCGCCATGAAGCGTGAAGGGGCGGCGCGACAGGTCCACCCTGGCGATGGTGTCGCTGACGAATTTGGTGCCCAGCTTTGCTGCCTGCTCCTGCATCTGGTCCATCAGCCAGGGGCCCTGGATGGCGTCCGCGAAGCCGGGATAATTCTCGACCTCGGTGGTGATGGTGAGCTGGCCGCCCGGCTGGATGCCCGAGATCAGGGTCGGCTCCAGCATGGCGCGCGCGGCATAGATGGCGGCGGTGCAGCCGGCCGGGCCACTGCCCAGGATGATGACTTTGGAATGTTTGGCGGTCATGGCGTGCTTTGCGGGTTTCGCGGGTCTCGCCATGTCATATCGTTATGGCGGGGCGCTTGGTCAAGCCGGACAAAAAGCCGAGCCGGTGCATAAGGTTATGCGGACTGCTTCCCCGCGCATTGATATGCCTTTAGCCGGGAGATTCGGGAAATATTATTGCGAGGGCTATAAGCGTGGGTTATAGGACGCGACCATTTCGCAACGCGCAGGATTTCCCGTGGATACCCGCAAGCTGGACGCCATCGACCTGCGCATTCTCAGCGAGCTGCAGTCCGACGGGCGCATCACCAATGTGGAACTGTCGCGCCGCGCCAGGATCACCGCGCCGCCCTGCCTGCGCCGCATCCGTGCGCTCGAAAAGGCGGGTTTCATCAAGGGCTATCACGCCGATCTCGACGGCAAGTCGCTGGGCTTTGAAGTCACCGGCTTCGTCTTTGTCGGCCTCTCCAGCCAGAAGGACGGCGACCTCAAGCATTTCGAGGAAAGCGCGCGGCGCTGGCCCGAAGTGCGCGAGTGTCACATGCTGTCGGGCGAAGTGGATTTCATCTTGAAGTGCGTGGCGCGCGACCTGTCGGCTTTCCAGTCCTTCATCACCGACACGGTGACGGCGGAAAAGAATGTCGCCAGCGTGAAAAGCTCGCTGGTGATCCACGCTTCCAAGATCGCGCCGGGCTTTCCGATCGTCGTGCCGGAATGATGTTCGGGACAAGCAGCCCTACATTCCGCCTGGCATGCGCTGGGCTTCTGGCATGCGCTGTGGCGCTGTCCTTTGCCGCCGAAGCCAGCGCGCAGGGCGTGATGCGGATCAAGGCGCGGCTGACGGCGTTCGACGGGCAGGCCATGACCCTGCAACCGCTTACCGCCAAGGGCACGCCGGCGCGCGGTGATCCGCTGACGGTTTCCGTCCTGTCCCAGACGCAATATGTCCAGCAGCAGAAAAGCTACTTCGGCGCGATCAAGCCCGGCGACTATGTCGGCGCCGCGGTGACCGAACGCGCCGGCCGGCTGCGCGCCCAGAATGTCTATCTCTATGCCCCGGCCCTGCGCGGCAGCGGGGAAGGGCGGTTCGAGGACAATGGCCGGCTGATGGTCAACGGCACCATCCGCGAGGTGAGACCCACCAAGCCGGAAAGCATGTTCGATGGCACGCTGATCCTGCATTACCGGGGCGCTACCCTGACCGGCGCCCGCAAGAATGCGGTGTGCGAGGGGCGGGCGGTGCCGCCCGCCTTTGCCAGCGCCCTGGCCTGCAGCGCCGATGCGACCATCGAAGTCCTGCCTGGCACGCCGGTTTCGACGCTGACCCTGGGCGACAAGAGCCTTCTGGCGCCCGGCGCGATCCTCAGCCTGGCCCTGACCCGCCAGCCCGATGGCAGCCAGGTATCGCCCGGCATTATCGTGGAAATGCCGCAATCGCCGCCTTAGACTTTCCCTGCTTCCTTCGGAGATCCCCCATGTCCCGTCTTCCGGCTCTGGTCTTACTGTGCGGCGCGCTGGCCGCGTCTTCGGCGCTGGCCCAAAGTGGCAAGACCGGCGCCAAGCTGGGCAAGTGGGGCGTGGACCTGAGCTCGATGGATAAGAGCGTCAAGCCGGGCGACAATTTCTTCCAGTATGTGAATGGCGGCTGGCTGAAGAACGCGCAAATTCCCGCCGACCGCGCCAGCGCAGGGTCTTTCCAGGACTTGCAAATCCTCAGCGAGCAGCGGCTGCGCACCATTGTCGAGGATCTGAGCAAGAAGCCGCAAAGCCGGATGTCGGACGAGGAGCGCAAGCTGCGCGACCTGTATGACAGCTTCGTCGACACCGATGCGATCGAGGCCAAGGGGCTGGAGCCTGTTCGCAAGGATCTGGACTATCTGGCCGGTCTTCAGACCCACGAACAGGTCGCCAGCGCCATGGGCTCGATCAAGCTTTCGACCCAGAGCATTTATGGCATCGGCATGGGCATCGACGACAAGAACCCCGACAATTATTCTGTCAATCTCAGCCAGTCGGGCCTGGGCATGCCCGAGCGCGACTTTTACCTGTCGACCCAGGCGGACATGGTGAAAACCCGCGAGGCCTATCGCAAGTACTTGGCCGACATGATGACGCTGGCCGGAATGGACGACGCGGCGGCGCGCGCCGACCGCGTGCTGGCGCTGGAAATCGAGATCGCGCGTGTGTCCTGGAGTCGCGTTGACCGCCGCGATGCCGACAAGACCTACAATCCCATGCCGGTGTCTGACCTTAAAAAGCTGGCGCCGGAATTCCCCTGGGATCCCTTCCTCGCCGAGACCAGCATTCCCTTCAAAACTCCGCAGGGACATGAACGCTATGTGATTGTGGCGGAGAACACGGCCTTTGGGCCGCTGGCCAAGATCTTTGTCGCCACACCGGTCGAGACCTGGCGCGATTACCTGACGGTGCATTACCTGCGCACCTTCGCGTCCTACCTGCCCAAGCGGATCGACGATCTGGTCTTTTCTTTCTATGGCACCCAGCTTACCGGGCGTACCGCGCAGCAGGAACGCAACATTCGCGGCACCCGCCTCCTGGACACCACCATGGGCGAGGCGCTGGGCAAGTTGTATGTCGCTCGCTATTTCCCGCCGGACTCCAAAGCCAAGATGGACGTGCTGGTCGCCAACCTGATCAAGGCTTTCGAACAGAACCTGCAGAAGCTGGACTGGATGGGCCCGGAAACCC
>JBBSKJ010000189.1:0-5121 GCA_038256475.1 Micropepsales bacterium
CTTCTCGCCCGAATTCGCCAAACAGGTGCGCGGCGCGGCGGATGATCCGCGTTTCTGGGCCAGCGGCATCAGCCTGATCGCCCATATGAAAAATCCGCGCGTCCCTGCCGTGCATATGAACACCCGCATGATCGTGACCACGCAAGGCTGGTTCGGCGGCGGCGCTGATCTCAATCCCACTTTGGACGGGGCGCGCAACGGAGCGCATCCCGACGCGCAGGATTTCCATGCCCGGCTGAAGCAAGCCTGTGACGGCTTCGATGCGGGCTGGTACGACAAATACAAGAAATGGGCGGACGAGTATTTCTGGCTGCCCCATCGCGGCGAGCCGCGCGGCGTGGGCGGCATTTTTTATGACCATCATGACAGCGGCGACTGGGACAGGGACTTTGCCTTTACCCGCGCGGTGGGCGAAGCCTTTCTCGACATTCAGCCCGCTATCATCCGCCGCCGCATGGGTGAAAGCTGGAACGATGCCGAGCGCCACGAACAGGCCAGGTGGCGCGGCCGCTATGTCGAGTTCAACCTGCTCTATGACCGCGGTACCACCTTTGGTTTGAAGACCGGGGGCAATGTCGAAAGCATTCTGTCTTCCATGCCCCCGATTGCGGAATGGAAGTGATCAAGCCCCCCTCCTTGAAATTGGGGTCGCGCGGTTCGCCCCTGGCGCTGACCCAGAGCCGGCGCGTGGCGCAGTTGCTGTCGCAAAGGCATGGCGTGGATGTCAGCCAGTTTCCCATCCAGGGCTTCATGACCAGTGGCGACCGGATTCAGGGCCGCTTGCAGGATCAGGGCGGCAAAGGCTTGTTCACCAAGGAACTGGATGAAGCCCTGCTGGATGGGCGCATCGACGCCGCCATCCATTCCATGAAGGACCTTCCCACCCGCATGCCGCCCGGCATCGTGCTGGCCTGCGTGCCGGAACGCGAAGACCCGCGCGACGGCTTCATCGCGCTGCGCGCCAAAAACCTGATGGAGCTTCCGGCCGGCGCCACGGTGGGCACCGCCAGCCTCAGGCGTCAGGCGCAAACGCTGCACCTGCGCCCCGACCTGAAAGTGGAATTGCTGCGCGGCCGGGTGGAAACGCGGCTGGCCAGGATCGAAGGCGGCGATTTCGACGCGACCTATCTTGCGCTGGCAGGGCTCAAGCGTCTCGGCCTGGAAAAACACGTCGCCAGTATGGTGGACAGCGAAGCCATGCCGCCCGCCCCCGCGCAGGGCGCGCTGGCCATCACCGCGCGCGAAGGCGATGAAAACACGCTGGCATTGCTCACGTCCCTGGACATCGCCGACCACGCCATCGCCACAACGTGCGAACGCGCCTTTCTGCAGGCGCTGGACGGTTCCTGCCGCACACCGATCGCGGCGCTGGCGCGGATCACCGGCGACACCCTGGATTTTCTGGGCGAGGTGCTGACCCCGGATGGCAAGCATCGCTGGCGCCGCCGGGAAAGCATGGCGCTGGGCGGCAACGCAGGTGAAACCGCCCGCGCCCTGGGCGCGAAGCTGGGGGCACAGATCGTGGTCGAGGCCGGCCCGCTTTATAAGACGCATTTCGGCGACAACGGCTGGTAGCCCTTGGCAAAGCGCCCGGTTGGGCGCAGCATCCCCGCCACAGCCATCAGAGCTGAGGGGAGAAACGCCATGCTGAACAAACGCGACTTCATCACCGCCGCCATTGCCCTTGCCGCCTCAAGCGCGGCGAACGCGCAAGCCCCCGCACGCGACACCCGTACGCCGCAGCGCAAAATCGCCCGCGGCATGATGAAGACCACCCGCATGTTCAAGTCCCCGCCCGGCTTTTCCAATGGCATGGCGGTGACGTCCGAAGGCCTGTGGCTGGCGCAGCAGAAAGTGTCCGGCGAATCCGCCAAGCGTTACGGCCTGCCCGAACCCACCGACCTGCGTGAAGCAGCCTGGCTGGTGGACTGGAACGGCAAGCTGCTCAAGACCGTCATGACCAACTGCCGCAACTGTTCCGGCATGGCGGCTGGCGGCGGCTATCTGTGGATGATGGCCAACCAGGAACCGTTCGGCTGCTTCCAGGTGGACATGAACGGCAAGCAGATCAGCCACCGCCAGATTCCGCTGGCCATGCCGGGGCAGAATGGCGGCGGCAGCCATGGCGCGCAGTGGCGCGACGGAAAATTGTGGATCGCGGCGTTGCGCCCCAAGCTGCTGATCCGCGTCGATCCCAAGACCTGGGCGCCGGAAGTGGCGATCGCGGCCATCAACTCACCGGACAAGCCGCGCTCGCACGACCTGACCTTCGACGCCAATGGCGACATCTGGCTGGTGACCGGCAATGAGAGCCGTAACTACAAGGAAGGCAAGCCGGGACTGACAAAGTATGACGGCAAGACCGGCCAAGTGATCGGCCTGTATGATTTCCTGCCCGGCTCGGCCGATCCGCACGGGCTGGAATTCCACAACGGCACGCTGATCAGCTGCGATGCCGGCATCCATCCCGGCTGGCCCAATAGCGACAGCCCGCACACGGGCTGGGTCTTCAAGATCGAACCGGCCTAGTGCGGCCGCGCTAGTCGACCCGAAAGCCGGGGCGCAGCGAAACGTAAGACGAGTCGATCTGCTGGATGCTGGAGCAGCCCAGCAGCATCAGGGTGCGGATGAGATCGGCGCGGAAAATCTCGATGGCCCGCTCGATGCCGGCATCGCCCGCCGCCGCCAGGCCGTAAGCATAGCCGCGCCCCAGCAGCACCGCATCGGCGCCCAGCGCCATGGCGCGCACCACATCGGCGCCGCGGCGGATGCCGCCGTCGAACAGGATTTCGGTCTTGCCCTTTACCGCTTCCACAATGCCCGGCAGCACGCGCAGCGAACCGGCCACGCCATCAAGCTGACGGCCGGCATGGGTCGACACCACGATGCCCTGCGCGCCCTCATCGACCGAGCGGCGCGCATCGTCCGCCGTCATCACGCCCTTGATGACGATGGGGCCGCTCCACTGCTCGCGAATCCATTTCAGGTCGGTCCAGGAAACCTGCGCCGCCTGCAGCGCCGCGCCCACATCAATCGCCGCCAGCGGACCGGAGCCCGGCACCACGATATTGGGGAAAGGCCGCGACATGCCGTCGAGCATGTAACCGGCCAGCCAGCGCGGATGCTTCAGGATGTTGGGAATATAGGGAATGCGGTGAAACCAGTTGGGTGACATCAACTGGCGCATGCCATTGCGCACGTCGCGCTCGCGATTGCCCGCCACCGGCGTGTCGATGGTGACGAACAGCGCCTTGTAGCCCGCGGCCTTGACGCGGGCGATGGCCCCTTCCGCCGCGCCGCGTCCACCCGCCAGATAAAGCTGGTAGAAAGTGGGGCCGCTGGATTGGGCCTTCACATCTTCGATAGTGTGGCCCGACATGGTGGAAAGAATATAGGCGGTGCCGTGACGCCCCGCCGCCTTCGACGCCGCCAGCTCGCCGCGCGGATGCATCAGCCGCGAATAGCCGATGGGCGCCAGCAGGAACGGCAGATCGAGTTTATGGCCCAGCACGGTCACCGAAAGGTCGCAGGCCGGCGTCGCCACCGCGAAACGCGGCTTGAACAGCACTTCCTTGTAAGCCTGCTCACTGTCGCGCAGCGTCACTTCGTCGTCGGCCGCCCCGTCCAGATAATCGAACACCGCATCCGGCAGGCGGCGGCGGGCCAGGCGGCGCAAATCCTTGACGTTGACGACGTTGGGGGAAGCAAGGCTCATAAAAAACATCCCGCGAAATCGGGCCGTTTATGCCCGCAAACCGGCAGCTTTTAAAGCCGCTTCCTAAAAGGCGGACTTTTTAAAATGCAGAATGGCCAGTCTGGGCCCGGCCCAGCACCAGGGCATGGATGTCGTGGGTGCCTTCATAGGTGTTGACCGCTTCCAGGTTCAGCATGTGGCGCACCACATGATAATCGTCGGCCACGCCGTTTCCGCCATGCATGTCGCGCGCCTGCCGCGCGATGTCCAGCGCCTTGCCGGCATTGTTGCGCTTGAGCAGGCTGATGGTCTCGGCAGCCAGCTTGCCCTCCTCCATCAGCCGTCCGGCCTGCAAACAGCCGGCAAGACCCAAAGTGATTTCGGTCTGCATGTCAGCGAGCTTTTTCTGGAACAGCTGCGTGGCGGCCAGCGGCCGGCCAAACTGCTCACGTTCAAGGCCGTAAGACAGCGCCGCATGCCAGCAGAATTCCGCCGCGCCCATCGCGCCCCAGGCAATGCCATAACGGGCATGGTTGAGACAGGCAAAGGCCGCTTTGAGGCCCAGCGCATCGGGCAGCATACGGTCCAGCGGGATTTCCACATCGCTCATCGCGATTTCGCCGGTGATGCCGGCGCGCAGGGAGAACTTGCCTTCGATCTTGGGTGTCGACAGCCCCTTGTCGCCCCGCTCCAGGATGAAGCCGTGCACTTTGTCTTCCAGCTTTGCCCACACCACAAAGATGTCGGCGATGGGGGCATGGGTGATCCAGGTTTTGGTGCCCGACAGCACAAAGCCTGTCCGGGTTTTGACGGCGCGGCTTTGCATCGAACCGGGATCGGAGCCGGAGCCCGGCTCGGTCAGGCCAAAGGCGCCGATCCATTCGCCGCTCGCCAGGCGGGGAAGATATTTCTGGCGCTGCGCTTCGTCGCCAAAGGCGTGAATGGGATGCATCACCAGGCTGGATTGAACCGAGATGGAAGAACGGAAAGCGGAATCCACTTTCTCTACTTCGCGCGCGATCAGCCCATAAGCGACCGGCGAAACGCCGGGGCAGCCATAGTCCTTGAGGGTGCTGCCGAACAGCCCGAGCGCTCCGAACTCCTTCAGCAGCGCCGGATCGAACCGCTCATGGCGATGCATGTCCTTTACCAGCGGCATCAAGCGGCTTTGCGCGAAGGCGCGCGCGCGCGCCTGCACGAGCTTTTCGTCCTCGCGCAGTGACGATTCCAGCAGCAGCGGATCAGCCCAGTCGAAAGCGGGCCATGAATTGGAGGACATCCCAGCCAAACAAAAACGGGGAGGCGATATGCTTCCCGTCTGGAAAGCATATCGCCATCCCCATCTTCAAGAATAGAGGGCCGCCCGAAAGGACCGACTTGGCCGACTAGGGCTAATTCGACTTGGTAACCTGGCCTTCGGCCACACC
>JBBSKJ010000190.1:0-5071 GCA_038256475.1 Micropepsales bacterium
ACTGACTGCCGGGCGCGGCACAGTGATCGTCTATCTGCTGGTCCTGACTGCCGCGCTGGCGCGTCTCGCTGCCCCCTTTGTCGGGGCCGACTATGTCGCCGCGATCGACATTGCGGGCGGAGCCTGGATCGCCGCCTTCGCACTTTTCGTCGTGCTTTACAGCCCGCTTTATCTGCGCCGTTGATCGGCCATCATCCGGAAATGGCGCGGAAGACGCCCAGCGGATCATGCGACCACGCGACCGAAATGATGTAGCCATAGACACAAAGCGCCGCCACAAAGGCGCCAACCCGCGCGGAAGGCGTGCGGGCCAAACGGAACGCGATCAGACCGAGCACAATATAGGCGACCAGCAGGAGCACCTTCACCGTCAGCCAGGCGTCGACGAACGGATATTGCTGCACAATGGTCATCAGCATCAGCGCCGCGGTCAGCAGTACGGTGTCGATCGTGTAGCTCAGAAGGCGTACCGGCAGGGCCATGGCGCCGGCGGCAGCCCATCCCGGACCCGCGAACAGGGCCAGTCCGCGCAAAAAGAAAAGCCCACCGCTGACAAACACCGCCACGATATGCACCAGACGGAGCTGCGGATAGAATTCAATCATCCACCTCTCCGCATCCCCGTCGCCGTCATGCTTACCCTGGCCCACCGGGCGGATCGGCGCGCACCTTGTCACGCGGGCCTTCAGGAACATCCTCTTGCTTTTCGGGCCGGGGAAAGAGCCACAAGCCGGCGACGAAGACCGCCAGCGCCAGCGCGCCGATCGAGAAGATCGTATCGCCTGGAACCCGCATCCAGATCAGCAGCTCGACCAGCGGCTGCTGCATGAATTCCGCCGACCGGGCATACCAATAGCCATGTTCCAGCGCGGCGAACAATTGCATCGTGCCGAGTGGCAGCAATGTCAGCAGCGCCATCAGCGCCAGACCGATATTCAACGACCAGAAACTGGTCCTGAGAATGCCGTCATGCCAGGCCAGTTGGGGTTTCATGCCACGCAGGCAGAAGAGAACGAGCCCGATCCCGAGCATGCCGTAGACGCCGAACAGCGCGGTATGGCCGTGCAACGGCGTCAGGTTGAGGCCCTGCATATAGTACAGCGACAAGGGCGGGTTGATAAGGAATCCGAACAGGCCCGCGCCGACGATATTCCAGAAGGACACGGCGATGAAGAACATCACAGGCCAGTGATAGCGCCGCATCCATGTCGTGGAGCCGCCAAGCCTGTAGGTATGATAGGCCTCGAAGCCGATATAGGCGAGCGGCACCACCTCCAGCGCGGAGAAACTCGCGCCGAGGGCGAGTACGGGCGTCGGCGAGCCCACAAAGTAGAGATGGTGCAGCGTGCCGAGTACGCCGCCCGCCATGAAGATGATCGTTGCGAACAGGACGGCGACCGTCGCCGTTCCAACCGCCAGCAACCCCAGGCGCGTGAACAGGAAGGCGATCACCGCCGTGGCGAAGACTTCAAAGAACCCTTCAACCCACAGGTGAACGAGCCACCAGCGCCAGTATTCGACCATGGAAATATGTGTGTGCTCGCCCCACATCAGCGCCGCCGCGAAAAAGACGCCGATCGCGACGGTGGAAAGGAACAGCAATCCCACGATGGACCGGGATTCCGACTTGCTGCGCAGCGTGGGCCACAGGGCGCGGCCGACCAGGAGCAGCCATAGCATCAGCCCGATGAACAGGAACCACTGCCAGAAGCGGCCCATATCGGCATATTCCCAGCCCTGATGGCCGAACCAGAAATTGTTCGCAAGACCGAGCATCTGCATGACCGCAAACCACTGCCCGGCGAAGGAGCCGACCACGATGACGATCAGGCAGACCCAGAGCACATTCACGCCGAGCCGCTGATAGGGCGGCTCATAGCCAGAAATCGCTGGGCCTATATAAAGGCCAGTGGCGAGCCATGCGACGGCTATCCACAGCACCGCGAGCTGGGTGTGCCAGGTGCGCGTGATGGAATAAGGCAGAACCTCCGCCATTTCATAGCCGTAAACCAGCTGGCCCTCGATCTGGTAATGCGCGGTGATGGCCCCCAGCAGAATCTGGACAAGGAAGAGCGCCAGCAACAGCCAGAAATATTTCGCCGTCGCCAGCATCGAAGGCGTCGCCTTGAGATTGCGCATGGGATCGGTGGCGGGAAGCCGGTGGGTCTCGTTGCGCTCATGCGTAACAGCATAATGCCAGCCCAGAAGTGCGATGCCGGCAAGTAGAAACATCACGCTGAAGGCGGACCAGAGATAGGTGCTGGACGGTGGCCGGTTGTCCACCAGCGGTTCGCTGGGCCAGTTGTTGGTATAGGTGATGGTGTCGCCGGGACGGTGAGTTACCGTCGCCCAGGAGGTCCACCAGAAAAAGGCCGATAGCACCCGCCGGTACTCGGCAGTGCGCACCGTGTTGTTCTTCATCGCATAGGCTTCGCGCAGTTCCGCGGTATTCGGATCATTGACGAACAGGCTCTGGTAATGCTCTGACACGGTCGCAATCGCCGACGCACGCTCGGTGCTGAGCGTAATGGTTGCCGTTTTTGGATCGTACGTATTCAAACGCATCTGGTCGCGCAGTCGGCTTTGCAGGCCCGACTTCTGCTCGTTATTCAGCGCCGCGAAACTGGCCGCGCCATAATCGCGCTCCGCCCAAAGGTCGAGCAATGCCACCAGTTCGCGATGCAGCCAGTCGGCGCTCCAGTCGGGCGCAACGTAGCCGCCATGACCCCATATGGAGCCTAGCTGCATGCCGCCCATGGATTGCCAGACCTGGCGCCCGGTTTCGATCTCAGTGCGCGTATAGATCGTGCGGCCGTCGGTTGCGACGACCCGCTCCGGCATCGGCGGTGCTTTTTGGGAAATCTGACTGCCACTCCATAGCAGCACGCTGAAGGAGACGACCAGCAGGACGCCAAGCAGCGTCCATAGTTTTCTTGTGCTTGTCATGCAGAACCCCTGTCCGTTAGCGATGCTTAGGGAGGTTTCCGGCTAGCGATGCGTGAGGGAGATTTACGGCTGTGAGAGACAGAAAAATTTCGTTCAGCGCAGCCTCTCCTAACACGATTCTATTGATAGAGCCCGCTCCAGGCGCACGGCAGACCGCACACGGGCATCGCAACACGCCATGAAAATGATGGAAAGAACGACGGTGTAACATTCTATGGACGCACCTATCTAAAAGACGCGTCCGGCAGCCGAGAAGACCAATAGTCTCAACCGCTTATTTTGTATGGTGCGGTCGAGAAGACTCGAACTTCCACGGGTTGCCCCGCTACCACCTCAAGGTAGTGCGTCTACCGTTCCGCCACGACCGCACAGTCCTGGGAAAAAATCCCGGTAGGCCCGGGGGTTTAGCAAGCAAGGGGGGCTAAAACAAGCGCCCTAAAGCGAGGGATTTTGTCCGCCCGGCAGGAGAGAGGAGCGATGTGGGCGAACAGCCCATGAGCGACGAGCGACGCACCGGGAGGGCAAAAGACCCGCTTTAGATGCCGCCGCCGTCGGTGAGATGGATGCCGCACTCATCCTTGTCGGTGCCCGACCAGCGGCCGGCGCGATAGTCCTCGCCTGCCTGGACGCGGCGGGTGCAGGGCATGCAGCCGATCGAGGGATAGCCGTCTTCCACCAGTGGGTGCCGGGGCAGATTGTTGCGCTCGGTATAGGCTTCCAGCTGGTGCAGGTCCCATTGCCACAGCGGATTGAACCGGAAGCGGCCGTCGAAATACTCCACCGGCTGCATGTCGGCGCGCTCGCGGGTCTGGAAGCGCTTGCGGCCGGTGATCTGGGCGGCGAACGGCTCCAGCGCGCGGGCCAAGGGAATGGTCTTGCGGAAATCGCAGCAGGCATCGGCGTTCTTGGACCACAGCGTGCCTTCGGGGTCCTTGGCGTTGCGTTCGTCCAGCGATGGCGACAGGCTGCGCACATCGCCCAGCCCCAATATGTCCTGCAGCCGGTCGCGATAGCGCAGCGTCTCGCCGAACAGCTTGCCGGTGTTGAGGAACAGGATCGGCGTGTTGGGATCGATATCGGCCACCAGCTTCAGCAGCACCGCCGACTCCGCGCCGAAGGACGACACCACAGCGGTCTTGCCCTTGAACTCGCCGGTCAGCGCCAGTTCCAGAATGCCGTGTGCGTCACGGTCCTTGGCCTTGACCAGCAGCTCGGCGAGATGCGCGGTTATGCCGGCATCATCGGCAGGCTTGGGGCGCAGGCCGCGCTTGGCGTCGATGACAGTGACGTTGCTCATAGCCAGCCCATCCGCGCCAGCATGTCGCGCACATTCTGGGAGACCTGTCCCGGCGACAGGCCTTCCGACCGCCATTTGGCGCGGGCCAGGCCCAGCTCCTTGAGGCGCGAGGTCCATTCCGGGCCGAACTGGTCGGCCAGGGCTTCGCGCATGGCGCGGGCGAGGCCCGGCACCTGCCCGCCGGTCGAGGCGGTTAGCAGCAGGTCGCCCCGGCGCACTATGGCGGGGACATGGAAATCACAAAGCGGCAGAACGTCCTCGACATTGACCAGCACCCCCGCAGCCCTCGCCCGGGTGGCCAGGTCGCGGGATTCGCCCTCGGGCAGCCCCGCCACAAACAGGACCTGCAAGGAGGCCAGCAGAGCATCGGGAACGGCCTCCGGCAGCTGGCGCACTTCCACCCCCGCCTCGGCCAGCAAAGCCGCCCTGCGGTCGCGCTCAGGGCCCCGGCCGGTCAGGCCGACCCTCAGATTTACGGGGTTCAGGACAATGGGAAGCATTGGACCTCTTAGATCGAAGAGGTATGCCCGGGCGGCCTAAAATGCAAGATTTTAGTGGGGAATAAATAATTCTACGTTGAACTGCATGTTCAATCGTAGCCGCGCAGCAGTTCCACCACCGAAACGGCGATCTTATCGCCCTGGATCTGAATTTCGCCCTTCGCCACCGGCTTGTCGTTGGCCAGGATGGTGACCGGGTCGTCCTGGTTGGTATCCAGCTCGATCACCGCGCCGCGGCCCATCCGCAGCAGCTGGTGCATCGGGATCACCGAGCGGCCCAGAACCACCGAGATTTCGACCTTCACGTTATCGACATTGGAAGCCATGG
>JBBSKJ010000191.1:0-5038 GCA_038256475.1 Micropepsales bacterium
CCGAACACCGTCGACGTGTGCACCCCCACTTTCTCGAACAACCGGCCGCGCATCATGCCCATGACGCCGCCGCCCTCATCTTTTGAAGTGCCGCCTCCGGGGGCGCCGCGGGTCCATGGCGTTTTTTCAAAACGTCCCGCTTCGCCGGGATAGAGCGCGGCGGGTGCTTCGCGTTCCAGGGTCTCGAACGCCGTCATGATCTGATCACGCAGGGATTCAAACCATGAACGCGCCTGTTGCTTGCGGATTTCCAGATCTGCCATGGCCGCGCTTTTAGCGGTTTGACGTGCGCCGCACCATTGTTTTTGCGTCGCAGCCCGGCCATCATCACCAGCAATCGCCGGGTCAACCGGCTGGGGAAACGGGCGAAACGCCACGGCGGTTCATGCCGAAAAATAGGAAACATCACATGCAGCATCACAATCGCCGCGCCGTGATCGGCGCCGGTCTGGCACTCGTCGCGACGCCCGCCCTGGCCGCCGATCCGCGAGTCTCGTTCAAGGTGCCCGATGGGGTCTGCGACAGCCATCTTCACGTTTATGACGCGCGGTTTCCCTACATGCCCAATGCGGTGCTGAAGCCGCCGCTGGCCACGGTGGCGGACTACAAGGCGCTGCAGAAAAAGCTCGGCATCACCCGTGCGGTGGTGGTGCAGCCTTCAACCTATGGCACCGACAATAGCTGCACGCTGGATGCGATCGCCCAGATGGGCGATGCGCGGGGCGTCTGCGTGGTCAATGCCAGTATTAGCGACGCCGAACTCAAGCGGCTGCATGACGGCGGCATCCGCGGTGCGCGCATCCAGTTCGGTCTGGGAAATCCGGTCGGGGCCGACGAAGTTCTGCCGCTGGCCAAACGCATCGCCAGGCTGGGCTGGCATATCCAGTGCAATATGCCCCCCGAACAACTGGTGCAGATGGAAGCCCTGCTGCTCAGCCTGCCCGTGCCGGTGATTATCGATCATCTGGCGCGCGCTGTTGATACAAGCTCGCCGCAATACAACACCGTGCGCCGGCTTCTGGACAGCGGCAATGGTTGGGTCAAGGTGTCGGGCGCTTATCTGTATGGCGGCGGCACGGCGCCCGACTATGCCGGCGCCAGCGCGGCGGCGCGCGGTTATATCACCGCGGCGCCGGAGCGCTGCATCTGGGGCAGTGACTGGCCGCATCCCGATGCGACCAAGACGCTCAATCCCGTGGCAATGCCCGATGATGTGATCCTGCTGAACCTCACGACCCAATGGGCGCCGGACGAGAAGCTGCGGCACAGGATTCTGGTGGAGAATGCCGAGAAATTCTACGGCTTCGACCCCGCCAGGCGTCCCAAGGCGCTTTAGCCCAGCAGAGCAACATAGGTCGCTTCGATGTTCTTCACAAAGCGTGCGCTGTCGTAGAGCGGCGCGGTCTTGAGGTTGCGCGCCAGCTTTTCGCGGGTTGTTTTCAGCAGCGCGGGGTTCGATGCCAGATCCAGCGCCAAATTTTCGTAGGCGGTCAGCGATGTGGTTACCAGTTCGGCCATGTCCATGGCGTTCAGCAGGCTGGCGGCGACGCGGCTCTGAAACACCTTGCCGATGCAGGTCACCAGCGGCACCCCGGCATACAGCGCATCGCTGGCGGTGGTATGGGCGTTATAGGGCAGGGTATCGAGAAACAGGTCGGCCAGCTGGTGGCGCGCCAGGTGCGCGTCCGGTGCGGCATGGGGCGCGAATATCAGACGGCCGGCATCCACACCGCGCGTGGCGGCTTCCTTGCGCAGATTGTCCTTCGCCGGCCCATCCAGCAGCCACAACACGCTGTCCGGCGTCGCCTGCAGCAGCCGCATCCAGATGTCGAACATGGACGCGGTGATTTTCCAGTTGTTGTTGAAGCAACAAAAGACCAGGCCGCTATCCGGCAGGCCGCATGCGGCGCGCGACGGTGCTGATGGAATCTGGCGGGTGGCATCATTGGCCTGATAGCAATCCGGCAGGTGAACGATCCGTTCGCGGAAAAATTCCTGCTGGCTGACGGGGGTAACGGTGCGGTCCGCCAGGATGACATCCATGAAATCCGCCCCGGTCGTGCCGGGATAGACCAGATAGTTCACCTGCACTGGTGCGGGGCGATGAGCGAAGATGCCGGGCCGCGCGCCATGGGTGTGTCCGTTCAGATCCACCGCGATGTCGGTTTCGCGGTCGCGCAGCATACGCGCCACTTCGGCATCGCTCAGCGCGCTGACATCCTCGAACCGGTCGAAGGCTTTCTTCAGGCGTGTCCGCATCGCGCTGCCGTCATCGGGGCCGAAGGCCATCGCCGTGACTTCGAAGCGGGCACGGTCGTGGCGCTCGAACAGCTCGATCATCAGTTGCGATGTCGGATGCTGGTGGAAGTCCGCCGACAGATAGGCGAGCCGGATCTTGTCATGACCGTAGCGCTTGCCGTCTGACAGGGGAGGTTGGCGGGTAACCGTGCGGCGGACATAATTCTCGGCGCATCGGCGCTGCAGCTGCGCATCATCGGTATAACCCAGCATCACAAAGGGCTGGATCAGCGCCCGGTTGGCTTCGATGTTTTCCGCCAGACGCGGCGCCAGTTCGGCGGTGCGTGGCCAGTCGCACAGGCTCAGCGCCGCCTGCGCTATGCCGCCCAGTGCGTGGGGATGGGCGGGATTGGCCGCCAGCGCCTGCTCATAACTGGTCAGTGCCTCGGCCATGCGGCCCATATCGCGCAAGCTGTTGCCCCGCACATTGAGCGCCTCGGCAAAGTTCGGCTGCAGCGCCAGCGCCGCATCCGCAGCCCCAAGCGCTTCGTCCAGCCGCCGCATTTCCAACAGAGTCATGGCACGATTGGTCAGCGCATTTATGTGGTCGGGCAAAAGGGCCAGCGCGCGGTCGTAACTGGCCAGCGCGGCGTCCAGCCGCCGCATGTCGCGCAAAGCTGTGCCGCGATTGTTCCAAACCCCGGCCATGTCCTGCCGCACTGCCAGCGCGGCATCAAAGCTGGCCAGCGCGGCTTCGGCCTGTTTCATCTCCAGGAGAAGATTGCCGCGATTGTAGAGACCTTCGAACAGGTCGGGCTTGAGCGCCAGCGCCCGGTTGTAGCCGGCCAGGGCCTCGTCGCGGCGCCCGATGCCCACCAGCACATTGGCGTGATTGACCATCACTTCGGGAATGGCGGCGGTGGTGAGAATTTCGCGATAGCGCAGTTCGGCTTCCGGCAGGTTGCCGCTTTTCTGCGCTGCCACCGCTTGGGCATACAGTGTATCGAGGTCCATCATTTGCTGTGACACGTCCCATGGTAAAGCGCAGGAACGCCTCATTATCCGATTTCAGGCAGACTTGCGCATACTCGGGACATGGCGACGGATCAGCCAGCCATGCCCTCACCCTCCCGCCCCGATAAATCCAATAAAAACAGATACTTAATTCAGGGTTGCGGGTCGCCCTTCAGCGCAAGCTTTCTTTAGCTCTCGGTCCCTACACTGCCCGCATCGACGGAGCCGTGAGTATGTCCCTTGCCGCAATCGCACGTGACAGGATCCCGCAAGGCTTTTTCAGGCCGGGCCTGCGCCGCGCCATCGAAAATTACTGCCAGCTGCTGGCAGGCACGGTCAGCCGGGTGGGACTGCAGGCAGTCTATTTTTTCGTCCTCGCCAACACCCTCAGCCTTTCGGCCATGGGTATCTTTGCCTCGGCCTCGGCGGCGGGGCTGATGATTGCCAGTTTTTCCGGTCTTGGCTTCGGCAGCCTGGCCTTCCGCGCCGCGGCGGGGCGGCCGCGCCTGCTGGGTCACTATCTCGGCCTGTTCTTTGGCACCCTGTGCCTGACCACGCCTTTGGGCCTGTTGGTCGCGCTGCCATTCTATTACCTGCTGTTCGAGCAGGCGATCTCGCTGCCCGCCTTCATCGCCATCCTGCTGGTGGAGATGGTGCTGTGGCGCATCGTGGATGTGACGACCCAGATCCATAACGGCATGGGCCATTTCACCACGGGCTCCATCACCACCACCGTCGCTTCGGCCATCCGGGCGGCGGGCGCGGTGGCGTTCGCGCTGATGGGTGGGGGTAACGTCGAACAATGGGCGGTATTCTATGTGGCCGCGAATATGGCGGCGCTGCTGACGGTGGCGACCCTGCTGCGTCCCGCGGTGTCCTTGCGCTGGCGCACCCGCCTGTTCGTGTCGCGTTTCCAGGAAGGCGTGATGTTCGCGGTGTCCTATTTCGCGCTCAGTGCCCAGGGCCAGATCGACAAGCTGATCGTCCTGTCGCTGACCGATGCGAAATTCGCCGGCGTCTACGCCATCGCCACCCGCATCATCGATTTCACCGCCATTCCCTTCCGCTCCTTCTACACCCTCTACACCCGCAAGCTGTTCGGGGAGGGCAAGAAGGTCCGGGGCGCTCTACGCCGCACCCTGACGGTCGAGGGCGCGATCCTGGGCCTGTCCACCCTGGCGTTCCTGGCGCTGGTGCTGGTGCTGTGGCGCTGGCCGAACCTGCTGGGCGCCAATGTCGCCATCGCCGCGCAGCTCTTCGCACCCATGCTGATCGTGCCGGCGCTGCGCAACCTGATGGAATTCCATGGCGAGCTGTTCTTCGTCCATGGCCGCATGACCACGCGCGCCGCCGTCGCTGTCGGGCTGGTCTGCGTCAATGGTTGTGCGCTGGCCCTGCTGCTGTCGCTGACCACCGACCTTCTGCAGATCGGGCTGGGCCTCAGCCTGATCTATCTGCTGCTGTACCTGCTGTCCGCGGGTGCGCTCTATCGCTTCATTACCCGGGGAACGCTGTCATGATCATTCCTTCCGTCCCTCCGCCGCAGGATGCCGAACGCCTAGGCGTGATCGCGCGCCTGCGCCACAGACTGGCCATGCATGTACCGGTTTCGCCTTTCGACGCCACCTCCGCCGCGCCTGCCGTAAGCTTCACCTTTGACGATGTCCCTGATTCCGCCGCCACCGCCGGCGCCGCGCTGATGGAAGAGCATGGCGCACGCGCCACTTACTATGTCGCCGGCAGCATGCTGGGCATCCAGGCCGACCACTGGCGCGTGATGGACGCC
>JBBSKJ010000192.1:0-5014 GCA_038256475.1 Micropepsales bacterium
CGAGCCATGACCGCCCTTGCGCCAGCAATGAAAGGCCCGGCCGCCAAAGTAATAGGCGCCGCTGCAATGGACACGGTAATCGGGCGTCGCGATGCCCGCTTCCACCGCCGCCATCGCCACCGCGGTCTTGAAGGTGGAGCCCGGCGGATAAGCGCCGCCCATGACCTTGTTGAGCAGCGGCTTGTGGTCGTTGGTGGTCAGTTCGCGCCACTGGGCGCCGCTCAGGCCATCGTTGAACCAGTTGGGATCAAACCCCGGCGTCGACGCCAAGGCGATCACGTCGCCATTGTTGACGTCCATCACCACGCAGGCGGCGCTTTCCTGCCCCAGCTTGCCGGCCACGAACTGCTGCACCTGGCGGTCGATGGTGAGATAGACGTCCTCACCCATCTCGCCCGGGTCCTTGCCCAGCTCGCGGATGATGCGGCCATAGGCGTTGACCTCGACACGCGAAGCGCCGGCCTTGCCGCGCACCTGCTTGTCATATTCCTTCTCAATGCCGCGCTTGCCGGTGCGATAGCCCGGCAGGCCGAACAGCGGATCACTGTCCGCCGCCTTTTCTTCCGGCGACACCGAGGCGACATAGCCCAGCACATGCACCAGTTCCTTGCCGAAGGGATAGTCGCGGGTTTCGCCGATATCGGGCTGCACCCCCGGCAGATAGGGCAGATGGAGATTGACGCGGGAGAAATCCTCCCAGCTGAGATTTTCCGCCACCGGCACCGGCACGAACTTCTTGTTGGCCGCGATGTCGCGCAGCACCTTCTTCTTATGCTGGTCGGTGAGGTGGATCACCTTGCCGATCTGTTCCAGCGCATGTTCCACGCCTTCGGTCGCCTGCTCCGACACCAGCAGCACCCGGTAGTTGCGCCGGTTGTTTGCCAGTTCCACGCCGAAGCGGTCGACGATGCGGCCGCGCGGCGGCGCAAGCAGCCGCTGGGAAACACGGTTGGCCTCGGCGTCCACCAGATAGTCTTTGCCGTCGCGGATCTGGAGCTGATAGAGGCGGCCCGTCAGCACCGCGAACACAACCGCCATGCCGCCGCCCATGCCCACCGAACGGCGGGTGAAGGTGGCGTAGCGGCTTTTGTCCTTCTTATCGAATAGCGGCATCAGATGTCGCTCCGCGACGCACCCACCAGGCGGTGGTGGATGATCCCGACAACATAGACCGTCGGAATATAGAACAACACCGTAACCGCCAGTACGCTGAGGATCGGCGCCACCGGCGGGAAGTGCCAGTAGAGCGCCGCGATGGTGAAATAGGCCGATGCGCAGGCGGCGGAGGCGGCGGCGCCGAAGCCGATCACGGCGGCCAGGCCCGAAAGCCCGGCGAAACTGTCCCGCTGACGCGCCACCAGGGCATAGGTGAGCACAAAGGCCAGGGTCCAGACCCCCGGCGGGCCGCCCGACATGATATCCTCGGCCAGACCGATGGCCAGCGCCGCGGCCGGCGTCATCAGGTCGGGTCTTACCAGGCACCAGAAATAGACCGGCACCAGCCCCAGCAGCGGCGGCGGCACGGCCCCGCCCAGCAGCGAGACCGGAATATTGGCGATAAAGACGCCGAGCAGGCCGCAGAACAGAGGCACCAGCGCGCCGAAGAGGCGCTGGAAGGTTGTGCTGCCGGGGCGTTCAAGCGCGGCCATGCTAATCGGCCCCCACTTCAGCGGCTTCAGACGGCGGCGCGGTGTCGCTCGCCGGTGCCACCGGTTTGGCCACCACCACGGGCTTGGGTTTGGCGGGAACGACCGCTGTCGTGGCCGGCGGCGCCGTCACCGGGGGCGGCGCGGGCGGCTGCGGCTTCAGCCCGGCGGCTTCCGCGGGCAATTGCGCGGTTGGCGGCAGCGCCTCTGGCGGCTCGGAGAAATTGAGGATTTCGACATCCTGGCTGGACGCCGGATCGGCCAGCAGCGCCACGCGCCAGCCGCCATTGCCGTCATCCACCACCGTGCCGATGGGCAGGCCCGATGGCAGCAAGCCGCCGTCACCGGAACTCACCACCTGATCGCCGGCATGCAGGGCTTCCTGCCGCGAAACGATGTCCAGCACCGGCATGGCGGTATTGTCCCCGGTCATGATCGCCTGGACATTGCCGCTGCTGCCCGCCGCCGAGGCGATGGTGACCGGAACGCGCGAATTGAGGTCGGTGAGCAGGATCACCCAGCTGGTGCGCTCGCCGGTCAGATAGATCCGGCCGATCATGCCGCGCGCATCCACCACCGCCTGGCCCGGCATTGCCTTGTCCTGCTTGCCCGCATCCAGAATCATGGTCTGCAGGAAAGGCCGGCTGGCCCGTCCGATCACCTGCGCCAGGACCGCATTGAGCTTGGGATCGGGCACGGCATGCAGCAAAGCCTGATAGCGGGTCACCCGAGCCTGCAGCACGGTCGCCACGTTGCGCCATTGGCGCAGACGGGCATTCTCTTCCTTGAGTTTCAGATTTTGCTCATAGACCGAGAAGACTTCGGTGATGGAACCGACAAAGCGGTCGAAGCCATGCACCGGGGCGCGGGCTGTTTCCAGCGCGGGCGCAAGCATGTCGGTGATGCGAACCCGCGCCTGGTCGAACAGGCCGGGTTGCGCCTTGCCCAGCAGCACCAGAACGATCGCCAGCGCAATGACAATGACCAGCGGCAGCTGGGCATTGCTTTTGCGGGCGATCTTCCAGGCGTTTGCCATGCTGACGCGGCCCCTTCCGCGTGTTGTTAGAAGGCGGTGGACAGGACGTGCCGCATGCCCTTGGTGTTTTCCAGAACCCGGCCCGTCCCCAGCGCGACGCAGGAGAGCGGATCATCGGCGATGGAAACCGGCAGGCCGGTTTCGTCGCGCAGGACCTGGTCGAGATTGGCCAGCAGCGAACCGCCGCCGGTCAAGACGATACCCTTGTCGACAATGTCGGCGGCCAGTTCCGGCGGGGTGGCTTCGAGCGCCACCTTCACCGCTTCCACGATCGCGCCCACCGGCTCGGCCAAAGCTTCGGCGATATGACGCTGGGTGATGGTGATTTCCTTGGGAACGCCGTTCAGAAGATCGCGGCCCTTGATCTCCATGGTCACGCCATTGCCGTCCATCGGCAAGGCGGCCGAACCGATCTCTTTCTTGATGCGCTCGGAAGAGGCTTCGCCGATCAGCAGGTTCTGGTGACGGCGGATATAGGCGATGATCGCCTCGTCCATCTTGTCGCCGCCCACGCGCACACTGCGCGAATAGACGATGCCGCCCAGCGAAAGCACCGCCACTTCGGTGGTGCCGCCCCCGATATCCACCACCATCGAGCCGGTGGGTTCGGAAACCGGAAGGCCCGCGCCGATGGCGGCGGCCATGGGTTCCTCGATCAGGAAGACGCGGCGGGCGCCGGCTGAAAGCGCCGATTCCTGAATGGCGCGGCGTTCCACCGCGGTCGAGCCCGAGGGCACGCAGACAATGATCATCGGATTGGCGAAGGAACGGCGATTATGCACCTTGCGTATGAAGTGCTTGATCATCTCCTCGGCGACTTCGAAGTCGGCGATCACCCCGTCGCGCATCGGGCGGATGGCTTCGATATTGCCCGGCGTGCGGCCCAGCATCATCTTGGCGTCATTGCCGACGGCGCGGACGGATTTCTTGCCGCCGCGCGTGGTGATGGTGGCCACCACCGAAGGCTCGTTGAGGACGATGCCGCGCCCTTTGACATAGACCAGCGTGTTCGCCGTGCCCAAATCGATGGCCATGTCGCTGGAAAGCGCGCCAAGAAGACTGCCGAACATCTTAAATCCTGTCCTTAACCTGGAAAGTCCAAACCAAAACCTGCAAGCGCCATTCCCTTAAAAACGGCCCCGGAGCGCTCTTTTCCGGGGCCGCGCATCTTAATGACGTCTCATCTAGCGACAGTTAACGCTTCGGGCGCCTGCTTTTCCCGCTTTACCAGCAGATTGTTCAAAGCGTTCACATAGGCATAGGCGGCGGCCACCATCGTGTCGGTGTCCGAGGCCCTGCCGGTCACGCTGCGGCCGTTTTCCTCCAGCCGGACGCTGACCGTGGCCTGGGCGTCGGTGCCTTCGGTCACGGCATTGATCTGGAACAGCTGCAGCGTGGCGGTGTGGGGGTAGGCCTCGCGGATCGCCATGAAAATGGCGTCCACCGGGCCGTCGCCCGAGGTTGTGACGCTTTTCACCGTGCCGAAGGCTTCCAGGGTCAGGGACGCCACCGGGATGATGCCGGTGCCCGATTCCACCCGCAGCGCCTTGATCGAAATCGCTTCCTGGCCGCGGACGATCTCGTCGTCCACCAGGGCGGCGATATCCTCGTCGAACACGTGCTTTTTCTTGTCGGCCAGCTCCTTGAAGCGGCGGAAGGAATCCTGGAACTGCTCCTCGCTCAGGTGGTAGCCCAACTGCTCCAGCCGCACGCGGAAGGCGTGGCGCCCCGAGTGCTTGCCGAGCACCAGCATCGACTCGGAGAGGCCAACGGTTGCCGCATCCATGATCTCGTAGGTGCGCTTGTTTTTGAGCATCCCATCCTGATGGATGCCCGCCTCGTGCGCGAAGGCGTTTGCCCCCACGATGGCCTTGTTGGGCTGCACCACGACGCCGGTGAAGCGGCTCACCATGTCGGAGGTGCGGTGAATCTCGGTGGTGACCGCGTTGGTGCGGAGCCCAAATTGCGGCTCGCGCGTGTAGAGCGCCATCACTACCTCTTCCAGCGAGCAGTTCCCCGCGCGCTCGCCGATACCGTTGATCGTGCACTCGACCTGCCGCGCCCCCGCGCGTACCCCCGCCAGCGCGTTCGCCACGGCCAGCCCCAGGTCATCATGGGTGTGCACCGAGACGACCACACCGTTTTCCTTCAGGCCCGGCGTGTGCTCGATGATGCCACGGATCAGCGCGCCGAACTCGTCGGGGAGCGTGTAGCCCACCGTGTCGGGGATGTTCAGCGTTGTGGCCCCCGACTCGATGGCGGCGGCAAGCACCTCGTACAAGAACTCGGGCTCGCTGCGCCCCGCATCTTCCGGCGAGAACTCGATATCGTC
>JBBSKJ010000193.1:0-4936 GCA_038256475.1 Micropepsales bacterium
CGGCGACTGGCTGATGTATCGGCGCAATTACCAGGGCTGGAGCTACAGCCCGCTGAAGGAAATCAACGCCTCCAACGTCAAGGGCCTGACGCTCAAATGGGCGTGGAACATGAACGAGGGCGGCGCCAACCAGCCCACACCCATCGTCCATGCCGGCGTGATCTTCCTGGCCAACACGTCGAACACGGTGCAGGCGCTGGACGCGCGCACCGGCGACCTGATCTGGGAAAACCGGCTGGGCCCGCAATCGCGCGTCGCCTATGGCGGCAACCGCAGCCTGGCCTTGTATGAAGACAAGGTCTATGTCGCCACCACCGACGCCCAGGTGCACGCGCTCGATGCGCGCACCGGGCGCGTGGTGTGGCAGCAGAAGCTGGGCAGCGAGCGCAATTCCGCCACCGGCGGCGTGATGGTCATGCGGGGCAAGGTGCTGTCGGGCCTGACAGGCTGTGACAGCTATTCGCTGAACAACTGTTACATCAGTGGCTTTGACGCAAAGACCGGCGCACCGGCCTGGAAGTTCTACACCACCGCGCTGGAAGGCCAGCCGGGCGGCGACACCTGGAATGGGCTGCCCAATCATCTGCGCGGCGGCGGCGATACCTGGATCGCGGGCACTTACGATCCGGACCTGAACACGACCTATTGGGGCGTGGCCCAGAGCAAACCCTGGTTCCGCGCCAGCCGCAAAAGCGGCGACGGCGCCACGCTGTATTCCAGCTCAACCCTGGCGCTCAATCCCGATAACGGCGAGCTGAAATGGCATTTCCCGCATGCGCCGGGCGAAACGCTGGACCTGGACGAAGTGTTCGAACGCGTCCTGGTCGATCACGGCAATGAGAAAACCCTGCTGACCATCGGCAAGCCGGGCATCCTGTGGAAGCTGGACCGCGTCACCGGCAAGTTCATCGCCGCCAAGGAAACCATCTTCCAGAACGTCTTCTCCAAGATCGACCAGAAGACGGGCGAGGTGACGTACCGCGAAGACATTCTCAAGCAGAAGACCAACGAATGGTTCTCCTCATGCCCCGGGCCGCAGGGCGGCCATGACTGGCAGGCCACCAGCTATCACCAACCCACCGACCAGCTGATCATCCCGCTCAGCCAGAGCTGCGTGATGATCCGGGGCCTGGATGTGGACCAGAAGCTTGGCGGCGGCGGCACCGCGGCCCAGCAGAAATTCTATTTCACGCCCGGCTCCAAGCAGCAGCTGGGACGGCTGTCGGCCTATCGCACCCGCGACATGAAGGAAATGTGGACCTGGGAACAGCGCTCGCCTTTCCTGTCGGCGGTGCTGTCCACGGCGGGCGGCATCGCCTTCGTGGGCGACTTCGACCGCCGCTTCAAGGCGGTGAACGTGGCCGACGGGAAGGTGATCTGGGAAACCCGGCTGGGCAACACGGTGCAGGGCTATCCCGTCAGCTTCAGCCTGGACGGCAAGCAGTATATCGCCGTCACCACCGGCCTTGGCGGCGGCAGCCCGCAGCAAAAGCCCACGGCGCTGCTGCACGAGGTTCACCGCCCCGCCACCGGCAATGTGCTGTACGTCTTCGCGCTCGACTAAAGTGCGGTAGCCGCACTTATTTGGCGGGCACCGGCATGTGAATGGTCATCAGCGCCAGGCCCTGGGGCTGGGTGAACCAGTGCGGGGTGTTGGACGGGATCAGGGCATAGTCGCCCTTGGCGATGGGGCGCGACGTGCCGCCCTCGATCGCGCCATTCACCAGCTTGCCGCCGGTCACCAAGACGCAGCTGCCGTCCAGCACCTCGACCAGTTCGGACTGGGTGGGATGGTTGGAGGCATTGGTCTGCTTGACCCGGAATTCCATCATCACCGGATAGCCTTCGTCATTGGCGATCAGGATGTTCATGTTGCCGCCGCTGGCCTTGGCCTTGGCGATCATCGCGGCCACGTCGGCGCCGGAGCTGAAATGCTTGACCGGATGCTGGGTCTGGGCGGCGGCGGGCAGGGCGGCAGTCAAGGCGAGGGCGGCGATGCCCACCAGCCCGATGAACTTGCGAGACAGCTTCATGTGTTCTCCTCAAACCTGTGTTTTTGTTGACGGAACCTTGTCCCAAAGCTCCCCCCAAAACAATCCGTGCCGGGCGTCGCGAACGGGTGTATTATACAGTGGCAACTTTCCCCTGGAGCACGGGCATGAAGGTTCAATGCGCGCTTCTTGCCGCCGCACTGGCGGTGGCGCCGATAGCGGCCCCGGCCCAGATCATCGTCTCGACCTCGTCCGGCATGGCGCATAACTGCTTTGTCGCCGCCAAGGCCGGCGTGAGGCCCCGCGAGGGCGTGCAGATCTGCAATGCGGCGCTCAGGCATGATCCGCTGAGCCTGCGTGACAGGGCTGCGACCTATGGCAATCGCGGCGTGATGCTGAACATGATGGACCAGGTGGACAAGGCCGAGGCCGACTTCAAGGCCGCCATCCGGCTGTATCCCGGCTTGGGCGATCCTTACGTCAATCTGGGGTCCATGCTGATCCGCAAAAAGCAGTTCCACGAGGCGATCGCGCAGATCGACAAGGGCCTAGCGCTGGGCATGAGCTTTACCGCGATCGGCTATTACAACCGCGCTTTGGCCTGGGATTATCTCGGCCGCTACCCGGAAGCCTATGCCGACTACAAGAAGACGCTGGACCATGATTCCAGCTTCAAGCTGGCCAGCGACCGGCTGAAGGATTTCATCGTCACGCGCGCGCCGGGCCAAAGCTGATCGAAAGCAGGCCCCGCTAGAACAGCGGACCTTCGTCCAGCCTGTCGACCAGTTTTTCCCGCGCCTTTTTCCTGGGCTTGTCGGGCTTGGCCGGCTTGGGCGGGATTTCGAGCTTGGGCTTGGGAACGTCTTTGCTGGAGGCCATGACCGTCTCAAGGAGGATTGAACTCAGGCAACGCCTCTAAGGGCGATATGGCGCAACGCATCCAAAGGCGTCGTCGGGTCAAACCAGCATGATGGCAGGAGGCGCAAATCGTGACCGCCAAACCTGAGGTTTTCACTTCGGTTTGACGGCCGATCACGCGCGACCAGTTTGATAATTGGTCATTTCGCGATGCATAGATACACGGATCAATTATCCATTGGTGCGGATCTTGGGGCGTGAGGTTGAGGCCTGAAAGCTGGCAGGCGTCCTAGCTCTTGCGTGGCGCCGGCTTGAAGGCCGTCTTGTTCGAACGCTTGAACGCCGCATGTTCCGCCTTGGTGGCGGGCAGGCGCGGACTCATCTTGGGCTTCGTATTGGGTGCTGAAGGCTTGGTGGGTGATTTTTCCATTGCGCCTTGTACCTCGGCTATGGGTTCCTCCCTAGGGTCATTTGAAGTCTTTGTCATGAACCATCGTTACAAGGCTACAAAGTCACGCTCTTCAAGCGCGAATTTTGGGGGAAGAAAACATGGCGTTCTTAACCGATGTGGTGTTGGCGTAATCCACGGCAACAATGCGCCCTTCATACCACCCAAAATCCGATGGCTTGCCCCCTTCGATCGGATCTTCGTCGTCACCGGGCATATAGTTCCAATCGGGTAACAGCCCGAGTGAGACCGCGTGCTCGTATTCGACAGTGGTAAGTGGCATTGCGCAAGCTGCGCGCAATATAACGCCCCATAAGTACAAACTATACGAAGGGCAAAGCCCCTTCTGTCTCTCAGCGTCAGCCCTTCGCCAGGCCTTCAACTCGGCACGATTTGCTAAAATCCCGGTTCTGTTTCGCGCGATTTTCAGTGCGGTGTTCCAGAAACAAATTACCCGCCGCATGGTGCCGCTAGGCGGGCACCGAAAACTGAGCATTCCTCGCCCCTCAGACTTTCTGAACCCTGATTTTGGGCCGCTCGGGACTCACCTTAGGCTTCCTCTTCATATCGGCGTGAGGCGTCGGCGGCGTTTTCAACATCCGCAACAGAACTTCATTTTCGCGACTAGGTGACTTTGCCATGGCAACTCCGAAGCAAGAACAGGCTCGGTTAGACTACTTCAATGTCATGACCGAAGTTAAGGTCCGGATTGATGCAATCAACGCCGGCACCAACGGGAAGCTTGGCCTTCCCGCGCCCATCGTACGCGAATTTTGCTATTTGCAGATGAGGATGATTTGCGAGCTGGTTGCGCTAGGTTGCCTGATTGCGCACGGGGACATTGAGGAAACCAGGTCAAATAAGCTCCAGGGCGAGTACAACGCACATCGGATAATAGATCGGCTAGGCGAGTTGCATCCAGATTTCTTCCCGAAACCGATCCGCACAAAGCATCGCGTGGTGGGGAAATTCATACAATTTGATGACGGCCCGGCCATTACCCAAAAGGATTTGATTGAGCTTTACCATGAGTGTGGAGAGGTCTTGCACCGGGGCAGGCTTAAAAAGCTGCTGAAGCAAAAGTCACCCGTACAAGTTCACTATCCCGACATCACCAAGAAAGCACAGAAGCTGGCGGACCTACTGTCCATCCACGTTGTCAGGATGATAGGCGGCCAGATGGTGTTCCTTTGTCAGTTGCAGACTTCCGATACCGGTCTGTTGAACGTTGTGATCGCAGAGGCGCGGACACCACCAGAAGACATAGAGGCGGAGTTTCAGGATTATCAGTCCCGCCAATGAGCAGGGCGGCCGTTTTTCATGGCGGGTATTTGCGGATTCGGAGCCCCATGGCTCGAACTTAGCGGGCGGACCCCGGGAAATATTTGGCGACCGTGTATCCCGGGTCCAGCCCAGGTTTCCCAGCTTTCGGCCCAATGCCCTGCTATATTTCCCATAATATTACTTATACGAGAATTTGATATGCGGGGATATGGCGGCTTGCAGGCCCACCCGCCCGTCTCTCCAATGGCCACATGACAAATCCTGAACTTGAACCCAGCCGTGACATTGCCGTGCTGCTGGAAGTCATGCAGCGGCTGCGCGCTCCTGATGGTTGTCCCTGGGACCGCGAGCAGAC
>JBBSKJ010000194.1:0-4918 GCA_038256475.1 Micropepsales bacterium
AAAGGCGACGGCAGACAGCAGACCGAAAGCCAACGCCAGCAACAGCGGCACGGGATAGACATTGACGCTGGGCGGCACGGGAAGGGCGCTGCCGTAGAGCCATACAATTGCCAACGGAAGTGTGGCGCCCAGCGCCGCGCCCAGCAAGGTCGCGGCCAGCGCCACCGCCATCACCTGCAGGAAGAACACCAGAAAGACGAAATTGCCGCTGGCGCCCATGGATTTCAGAATGGCGATGTCGGCGCGCTTTCTGTCCAGAAAGGCGATGATGGCCTGACCGGCGCCGACCCCGCCCACGCCCAGCACCACCAGACCCACCAGGGTCAGGAACATGGTGAGCTGTTCGACATAGCGGCGGATGCCTGGCGCGGCATCGGTGCGGTCGCGGATGTTCCAGCCGGCCTCGGGAAACCGGTCGGCCACCCGATCCTTGAAGCCGGTGATGGCGGCGCGGGCCTGAACCTGGCTGCCTTGCGCATCTTTCAGTGCAATCCGGTAATTGTAGTTCACCATGCTTTCGGTGGTGACCAGGCCGGTGGCGGGCAGGCCCTTGCTGGAAACCAACAGGCGCGGCCCCAGCTCAAAGCCGGTGGAAACCCTGTCGGGCTCCTTGTCCAGAACCGCCATCACCCGGAAGGTGGCGTTGCCCAGCGTGACAAGGTCGCCGCGTACCACCTTGAGCCGATCCAGCAGGCTTTGCTCAGCGGCAAGGCCGCAGACGCCGTTATCCTCGCAGGCCAGAACGTCGGAGAGTTTTTGCGCCGGGATCAATCCGGCGGCGCCGAACAGCGGCCAGCGCTCGTCCACCGCCTTCAATTCGACAAGCTGGCGGCCGCCAGTGTCGCGGGCATAGACCATGGCGCGCATGGAAACGGTTTGAGAGACGCGGCCTTGGCTATCAAAAAAGGCGCGCTCTTCGGTCGTGACCGGGCGATGAATCTGGCGCACCGAAACATCGCCGCCGAGAAGGATCTGACCCTGGTCCTGAAGACCGGTCAGGAACGCATCGCTTAAAGAGCCCACGCCCGCGATAGCTGTGCTGCCCAGCACCAGGCACAGAAAGAAGATGCGGAAGCCCGCAAAGCCGCCGCGGAGCTCGCGCCGCGCCAGCCGCAAGGCGAGCTTCAGATTCATCTTGTCTCACCCTTCGACAGGCTCAGGGTGAGGATACTGTTATAAATCCTCATGCTGAGCCCGTCGAAGCATGAGGCGCGCCGCCATCATCCGAAACGACCCTGCCATCGGCCATGCGCAGCACGCGTTGGCAGCGCCGCGCCAGGCCTTCTTCATGCGTCACCAGGAACAGGGTGGCGCCGCGCTCGGCATTCAGGCCAAAGATCAGGTCTGCGATGCCCGAACCCGTGGCGCTGTCGAGATTACCGGTTGGTTCGTCGGCGAACAGGATCTGTGGTCCCGGCGCCAGGGCGCGGGCCAGCGCCACGCGCTGCTGCTCGCCGCCCGACAATTGTCCGGGATAATGATCGGTACGCTGGATCAGGCCGACGGCGCGAAGCTCGGCCTCGGCACGGTCGAAGGCGTCCGCGAGCCCCATCAGTTCCAGCGGCACCGCGACATTCTCCAGCGCGGTCATGGTGGGGATCAGGTGGAAGGACTGAAAGACGATGCCGACCCGGCCCAGGCGGAAACGTGCCGCCGCGTCTTCGCCCATGCCGGTTATGTCGGTGCCGGCGATCTCGACCTTGCCGTCGCTGGGCTTTTCCAGCCCTGCCGCCACCAACAATAAAGACGACTTGCCAGAGCCCGACGGCCCGGTCATCGCCACCGTCTGGCCGGCGGGAACTGTTAGGGAAACCCCCGCCAGAATGTCCACGGGCCCAGCAAGGCTGCTGAGGGTCAGGCGGACGTCTTGAAGCTGAAGGGCAGGCGGGGGATGGTTCATGCCGACTCAGGAAGGTGTGATGACGCGTTTTCTTCGCAATCTGATTAGCACAGTTCTGCTGCTCATCATGGCAACAGCAGGGCAGGCCCAGGAAAAACCGGTCAAGATTCTCGCTTTGGGCACCAGTCTGACCCAGGGTTATGGCCTGCCGCCCGGCACCGAGTTCAGCGTGCAGTTGCAGGCGGCCCTGAAACGGGCCGGGATCAATGCGGAGGTGATCAATGCCGGGGTATCGGGTGACACCAGCGCGGGCGGTCTGGCGCGGCTGGACTGGTCGCTGGCCGACAAGCCGAATGTGGCGATCATCGAACTGGGCTCCAACGACATGCTGCGCGGCCTTCCCCCGCGCGAGACGGAAAAAAACCTGCGCGCCATCCTGACCCGGCTGAAAGCGGCGAAGGTGAAGGTGCTGCTGACCGGCATGAAGGCGCAGCGCAACCTGGGCGCGGAATATGTCAAAAGCTTTGACGGTATCTATCCCCGGCTGGCCAAGGAATTTGGCGTGCTTTTCTATCCCTTCATGCTGGACGGGGTGGCGCTCAATCCCAAACTCAATCAGGCCGACGGCATCCATCCCAATCCGGAAGGCGTGAAGGTGATGGTGGCGCGCATCCTGCCGCTGGTGAAGAAGCTGGCCTCTCAAACCGGAAAAGCACGCTGATGCTCCGGAAGCTGCTTTCGGTCAGCGGCTTCACTCTGGCGTCCCGCGTCACCGGTTTTGCGCGCGACGCTTTGCTGGCCTGGACGCTGGGTGCGGGTGTGCTGTCGGACGCCTTCTTCGTGGCTTTCCTGTTTCCCAATTACTTCCGTGCCATCTTCGGCGAGGGCACCCTCAACCCGGCCTTCCTGCCGCGCTATGCCGCACTTCATGCCAAGGGCGAAAAGGAACAGGCCGCGAAATTCGCCGATGGCGTGTTCGCCTGGCAGATGATGGCGCAGATCGGCCTCCTGGTGCTGGCGATGATCTTCATGCCGCAGATCATGCGGCTACTCGCGCCGGGTTTTGCCGACAATCCGGCGCAGTTCGCGATGACGGTGGATCTCGCGCGCGTCACCTTTCCCTATCTGATCCTGACCCTGGTGGCGGTGCAGCTTTCCGCCATGCTCAATGCCATCGACCGGTTCTGGGCGGGCGCGGCCTGGTCGAACCTGCTCAATCTTTCCATGATCGCCACGCTCATCGCCTGGCAGTGGTTTCCCAACGCCGCCTATGCCGCGGCCTGGGGTGTGCTGGCAGGCGGAGTTTTGCAACTGATCTTCATCCTGTGGGCCGGCGCGAAGGAAGGCTTGTGGCTGCGCCTGAGCTGGCCGCGCTGGACGCCCGAGATCAAGGAGTTCTTCGTCGCTTTCGGCGCGGTGACCATCGGCGCCGCCAGTGTGGTGATCGCGCCGCTGCTGGACACCATCCTGGCCAGTTATTTGGCCACCGGCAGTCGCACCGCGCTTTATTATGCGGACCGGATCAATCAATTGCCCCTGGGCGTGCTGGGCATCGCGCTGGGTACTGTGCTGCTTCCGGCCATGTCGGGGCTGCTGGCCAAGAACGACCGCGCCGGGTCTGATGCCGCGCAAAACCGGTCGGCGGCGATGAGCCTGCTCCTCACCTTGCCGTTCATGTTCGCCTTCGTGGCTATTCCGGACACCATCATGCGCGCTGTGTTTGCGCACGGCGCCTTCGACGCCGAGGCGGCGCAGCTGGCGGCATTGGCGCTGGCCGCCTATGGCGTCGGGCTTCCCGCCATGGCGCTGGTGCGGATTGTTGCGTCCACCTTTTATGCCCGCGGCGACACTGTCACGCCGATGCGCGCCACGCTGATCGCGCTGGCGAGCAATATCGCGCTGAAATTTTTGCTGGTGTGGCACTTCGAGATGGGTATCGCGGGACTGGCGCTGGGCACCGCCCTGGGCGCCTGGGTCAATGTCGGACTGCTGACCTGGTTTGGCCGCAGCCGCGCCCTGCTGGCAATCGAAACGCTTTTCGTCCGCGCCTTGCCGCCCGCCTTGCTGGCAGCGGTGGCGGCAGGGGCGGGGGCGTGGCTTGGCGCGCGGCTGTGTGAAACGCTTCTTCAGGGCGCCTATGCCGTTGTAGCGGGGTTGCTGGTCGCGCTGATCGCCGCCGCGCTGGGCTATGGTGTTACCATCGTGCTGTTCCGCAGCCGTTTGCCGCTGGGCCGTTTTTCGCAATGAGATTGTTCGTCGCTCTTTCCATTCCGCGCACCGTCGCCGAATCCCTGATGCTTATCCAGGGCGGGGTGCCGGGCGCACGCTGGCAGAGCCGCGAACAGCTGCATCTGACCTTGCGCTTTATCGGCGAAGTGAGCGGTGAGGATGTTGACGCGATCGACGACGCGCTGGCGGGCATTGTCGCGCCAGATTTCAGCTTGCAGCTGCATGGCGTGGGCCAGTTCGGCAACAAGCAGCCGCATTCGCTATGGGCAGCGGTGCGGGACAATCCCGCGCTGGATCATCTGCAGCGCAAGGTCGACAGAGCCATCCGCCGGGTCGGCCAGCCGCAAGACGCGCACAAGTTCACGCCCCATGTCACGCTGGCGCGGCTGCGACATCCCGATCCGGACAAGGTGGTGGAGTGGCTGAAATACCATGCGCTTTATACCAGCGCCGAATTTGAAGTCGGCGCGTTTCACCTCTATTCCAGCCAGCTGACCAGTGACGGCAGTGTCTATCGGGTGGAAGAGGACTATCCTCTAGGCGGCCATTATGAGGGAGGCGATTATGACGAAGCTGACGATTGAAGAATTGAAAGCGTCGTTGAAGCGGTTGCCCGACTGGGATCTGGCCAAGGACCGCGAGGCCATAGCGCGCAAATTCCAGTTTGTGGATTTCGATGCCGCCTTCGCCTTCATGACGCGCTGCGCCCTGCTGGCGGCGAAAATGGATCATCATCCCGAATGGTTCAATGTCTACAACAAGGTGGATGTGACCCTGGCGACTCACGACGCCGGCGGCGTAACGCAGAAAGACATCGACCTTGCCACCGCCATGGACGGCTATGCCGCC
>JBBSKJ010000195.1:0-4905 GCA_038256475.1 Micropepsales bacterium
CCATGCCGACGGCGATGCCGTTGGAACCATTGGCCAGAAGATTGGGAAAAGCCGCCGGCAGCACCACCGGTTCCTGCGTCTCGCCGTCATAGGTGGTGCGGAAGTCCACCGCATTCTCGTCCAGTCCCTCCAGCAGGGCCTGGGCTGCTTCGGTCATGCGGCTTTCGGTGTAGCGCATGGCGGCGGCGTTATCGCCGTCGACATTGCCGAAATTGCCCTGCCCGTCCACCAGCGGATAGCGCACCGAAAAGTCCTGCGCCAGGCGCACCAGCGCGTCATAGATCGCCTGGTCGCCATGGGGATGGAAACTGCCCATCACGTCGCCCACGACTTTGGCGGATTTCTTGAACGCCGAATCTGGGTCCAGCCGCAGCAGCCGCATGCCGAACAGGATGCGGCGATGGACCGGCTTCAGCCCGTCGCGCACATCGGGCAGCGCCCGCTGGGTGATGGTGGACAGGGCATAGGCCAGATAGCGCTCGGCCAGCGCCTTGCTGAGATTTTCGGAACGGATTTCGTCGGGGAGCGCAACCATGACGGACTTTTATTCTGATTCGGACCCGATCAGCCCCAAGATCAGCCCAATCAGCCCAAGATCGCATCCAGGCGCAGTCTTTGCGGCGGCATATCCTTGCCATGGGGCCGCAGCACCCGCTCCAGCAGGAAATGCCCGGTCAGCGCCAAACCCGCGTTCACCTGCGCCGGATCGACCTCGCCGCCGTCCCCCGAGAGAAAGCCCGGCAGCGTGAACAGCCGGCTGGCATAGATGCCGGCGGCATCGCGCGACACAGCGCGTCCCGTCCTGGGCGAAACATAGGTCAGATCGTCTTTGGCGCCGGTGGCGGCGCATTCGGAAAGGTCGAGGCCGAAGCCCAGCGCCTCAAGCAGGCCCGCTTCCCATCGCACATACAGCGGCAGCCAATGGGCGGCGTCATGGGCCATCATCGCTTCCAGCAGTATCTCGCCGCTGAAGAACACGGAGGCATGCGCCTCGCGCTCGGGAATGGCGGCGCTGGCGACCGCGGTAAAGGCATTCAGGCCGGTCAGCGCTTCACGCCCGTCCATCAACTCGCCCGCCCGCGCCCGCGCCAGCTCGCAGGTGAAACTGCCCAACTGTTCCTCCAGCCGCGCGCGCCATTTCACATGCACCGAATTGCCCGGCTGCAGCATCGGCTTGACCTTGCGCGAGGCGCCGCCATGGACCAGTCCGGCATGGCGGCCATGGTCGCGGGTCAGCAATTCCAGCACGGTGCTGGTTTCGCCATGGGCGCGGCAGGACAGAACAATGGCGTCGTCGGACCATTCCATGACGGCGTGTTTGACACCGCTGGCGGCGTCCATGCAACTCAAGCCGGACTATTCCCTGGGGAAGTCGAGGCCGATTTCCTTGTAGTGCTCGCTGTTCTCGGCCCAGTCCTCGCGCACTTTCACAAACAGGAAAAGATGCACGCGGCGGCCGAACAGAGTCTCCAGTTCCTCGCGCGCCAGGCCGCCGATGATCTTGATGGTCTGCCCGCCCTTGCCCAGCACGATCGCCTTCTGGCCGTCGCGCTGGACATAGATGATCTGGTCGATCTTGACCGAACCATCCTTGCGCTCCTCCCACTTCTCGGTTTCCACCGCGCTGGAATAAGGCAACTCGTCATGGAGGCGCAGATAGATTTTCTCGCGCGTCACTTCTGCCGCCAGCAGGCGTGACGGAATATCGGCGGCCTGGTCTTCGGGATAGAGCCACGGGCTCTCCGGCATACGCGCCGCCACCCAGCTGGCGACATCGGCCACGCCCTCGCCCTTCAGGGCGGAGACCAGGAAGACATCCTCGAAGATGCCTTCGGCATGGAAGCGTTCGACCAGCGGCAGCAGGTCGGTGCGTTTCATGCCGTCGATCTTGTTCAGCACCAGCGCCTTCTTCTTGGCCTTGCCATCCTTGAGGCCGGCCAGGATCGACATCGTGTCACGCGCGCCCGGGCTGCCGGCATCCGCGGTGAGGTCGGCGGCATCCACGATCAGCAACACGGCATCGGCATCTTCCGCCCCGGCCCAGGCACTGGTGACCATGGCGCGGTCCAGGCGGCGGCGCGGCCGGAAGATGCCGGGCGTGTCGACAAAAACGATCTGGGTTTGGCCCACCATGGCGATGCCGCGCACCGGCATGCGGGTGGTCTGGACCTTGGGCGTGACAATGGCCACCTTCGACCCCACCAGCGCATTGATCAGCGTAGATTTACCGGCATTGGGGGCGCCGATGATGGCGGCAAAGCCGCAGCGTGTGGTCATGACGTTTCCTGTGGCGCGACAATGGCGAGAAGCTTGGTGGCGGCATCCTGTTCGGCCTGGCGCTTGGAACCGCCCTCGCCTCGCACCGGATCGAAGCCCGACACCTGCGCTTCCACCACAAAGCGCGGCGCATGGTCCGGGCCTGCGCGTTCCGTCTGGCTATAGACCGGTGCGCCGGAATCCTTGCCGCGGGACTGGGCCCATTCCTGCAAGCGAGTCTTGGCATCGCGCATGTCATGACTGAGTTCGTCGAACTGCTGCGCCCAATAGCGTTCGACAAAGGCGCGCGCCGCCACCATGCCGCCATCCAGATACAGCGCGGCGATCACCGCTTCGCATACCCCCGACAGAATGGCCGGCTTGTCGCGGCCGCCCGCCGACTTTTCCGAATTGGCCAGGATCACATGCTCGGCCAGCCCGGCCGCAGTGGCAGCTCTGGCGCAGGCCGCGCCCCGCGCCAGGGCATTGAATTTCAGCGCCAGCGCACCTTCCACGTCCATGGGATAAAGCGCGTGCAGTTTCTCGGCCACGATCAGGCCCAGCACCCGGTCACCCAGAAATTCCAGCCGCTCGTTGGAGGTGACGGCATCGGCGCTGGCATGGGTCAGCGCGCGCTTCAGCAGTGCCTGATCCTGGAAGGTGTGGCCGAGCTTTTGAGAAAGCGCTTCCGACAAGTGTCAGTTCACCAGCGAGAGGATACGGGAATAGCGGATGGAGAAAGGCCACTTCCACACTTCCCAGATACGCGCCGACCCATCGGTCGAGAAGAAGCGGATGATCGCCTTGCCTTCCAGATTGTCCGCCGGGACATAGCCCACGGCCTGACGGGAATCGTCGGAATTGTCGCGATTGTCGCCCATCATGAAATAATGCCCGCCGGGCACGCGGTACAGTTCGGTATTGTCCAGCGGGCTGTCGGGATCGCGGTCCAGCGTGAAATAGGTTTTGCCGTTGGGCAGCGTCTCTTCGTATTGCGGCACGCCGTGCGGCTGACCGTCAACCGTCTCGACAAAATCGGCGACACGCTTGCGCGGCACGGCCTTGCCGTTGATGTAAAGCTGCCCACCCTTCATCTGGATGGTTTCGCCGGGCATGCCGACCAGCCGCTTGATGAAGTCGGTGGAGTTGTCCTGCGGATATTTGAAAACGATGACATCGCCGCGATCCGGCTCGCGGCCCATGAAGCGGCCCTGCATCCGGTCGCCCACCGGCCAGGCGCCGAACGGGAAGGTGTAGCGGCTATAGCCATAGGCGAATTTCTGCACGAACAGATAATCGCCCACCAGCAGGGTAGCTTCCATCGAGGCCGACGGAATGTTGAACGGCTGGAACAGGAAGGTGCGAATCACGATGGCGATCAGGCCGGCATAGATCACCGTCTTGGCGAGTTCCCCCCAGGATTCGCCCGTCTGCTGCTTGGCCGTCATATCTGAATCCGACATCTGCTGTTATTTCCGGTTCGCGGGGCACAGAAACGGCGCGCCGCCCAATCTGTCAAGAAATAAGCGGTTAATCCTTTACCGCCGAAATGATGACGATGGCTTGGGCCAGCGGGAAATCATCAGTGATGGTGAGGTCTATCTGGGCCCGGTGTCCCGCCGGCGTGAGTTTTTCGAGCCTTTTCAGGGCGCCGCCGGTCAGTGCCATGGTGGGCTTGCCGCCCGGCAGGTTCACCACCCCCATGTCGCGCCAATAGACCCCATGATTGAGTCCGGTTCCCAGCGCCTTGGCGCACGCCTCCTTGGCGGCGAAGCGCTTGGCGTAAGATGCCGCACGCTGGGCGCGTCGGTCCGACTTGGCGCGCTCGATATCGGTATAGATGCGACCCAGGAATCGTTCGCCATGGCGTGCGATGGTTTTCTCGATGCGGCGGATGTCGATCAGATCGTTTCCAAGTCCGAGGATCATGCCCTCGCCTCGTCCATCAGGCGCCGCATCTCGCGGATCGAGGCTTCGAGGCCGACAAAGATCGCCTCGCCCACCAAAAAATGTCCGATATTCAATTCGCGCATTTCGGCGATGGCGGCGATGGGCTGCACATTGTCATAGGTCAGGCCATGGCCGGCATGGACCTCAAGACCCAGCCGTGCCGCCGCCGCAGCGCCTTTGCGCGCGGCTTCCAGATGCAGCGAGACGGCCCGCTCGTCACCCGCGATCACCGCATCGCAGTAAGCGCCGGTGCAAAGCTCCACCACCGGCGCGTTCAGGGATCTGGCCGCTTCGATCTGGCGGGGTACAGGATCAATGAACAGCGAAACCCGAATCCCGGCATCGCGCATCCGCGCGATCATCGGCGCGAGGTGATTGTGCTGGCCGGCGGCGTCGATGCCACCCTCGGTGGTGCGCTCCTCACGTTTTTCCGGCACAAGGCAGACGGCATGCGGCCTGGTGCGCAGCGCGATGTCCAGCATCTCGTTGGTCGCGGCCATTTCCAGATTGAGCGGAATGCCGATCTGGGCTGAAAGCTTCTCGATATCGCCATCGGCGATATGGCGCCGGTCCTCACGCAGATGGGCGGTGATGGAATCCGCGCCGGCCTTTGCCGCGATCAGCGCCGCGCGCAAGGGGTCGGGATAGGGCGCGCCGCGCGCGTTGCGCACCGTGGCGACGTGATCGATGTTGACGCCG
>JBBSKJ010000196.1:0-4900 GCA_038256475.1 Micropepsales bacterium
GACGGGTCGCGCAACGCTGCCTCTTTGACCGCGTTCACCGCCAGCCACGAGTTTTTCTGATTTTGCGGATGGTCAAAGGAGAGCCCCCGATCCAGTCTTCCCACGAAAAGAACAATGCGCGCATCCGCGGACCAGCCAAATTCCTGCCGTACCGACGCGCGGTCGGGCTCGCGGGGAATGCTGAAGCGCTCAATGTCAAAACCGCAGTGCAAAACCCCCGACTCCGGCCTTTGGCGCGCGCCAGGCACAAAGCCATACTCGATCAGTGTATCGCGGGACGTTCCGCAAACATGTGTCGCCAGGCGCTCGACGAGAAACTTTCCTGCCTGTGCGGTCAAGCGGCGGATTGTGCTGACGCCGTAATGAACCTCCATATGGAACCAGGCATTGTGGATATGGGTGACCCGGACGGGCGGCAGGCAGCCTGTGCCGCAAAGGAAATGAAACCCGCTGGAATAATCGCCATGGTCGTGGATCGCATCATAGCCCTCGTCTTTCAGGAGTTTCCGGAAATCTCTCGCAAAGTCTGCCAGATGGGCCCGGCCATAGGGAATGTAATGGATCGTGGCTCCCAGGCGCGCAGCGTCCGCGTCGAACACCCCCTGTCTACCGCTGGTCGCAAGAAAATCCATTTGCGCAAGGTCGTGCTTTGCGAAGAATTTCAGAACAGCCATCAGCCATGTTTCGGCGCCCCCCATGCTGAGGCTATCGAGAATATGAAGGACCTTAAGCTGCTTATTCCCGCTCAACGATAGAACCCCAGCAAATCTTCAAGCGCAAAATCCATATCCATCGGCGATCGCGCCAAGGCGTCTATTGCCGCCTGCTGCGAAGGGGCCGGCTCTCGCATAATCTCGATCGCGGCCGTCGCCCACGCATCCGGGCCTGCCGCCAGGGCGAGACGGCGATAGCGTGCGGTTGGCAACAACGGATCGTCCGGAATACCCCGGGAGAGCAATAATCGCAGTCCTGCGAGCTGTGCCTCCAGAACCGCCAGGCCAAATCCCTCCATCGGCACCTCGGGCCGTGGCAGCACGAACCAGTCACTGCAGGACATGATGCGGGCAATATCCGTCCGCCAGCCAAGAAGCCGTGTCGCGCTTTCAACCCCAAGCGCCCTAGTTTTGGCAAGGACCGCGCCTTCCTGCGAGCCTGCACCGGCAAACACGCAGACGGCGCGGGGCTCCATCCGCCAAAGACTCGCAAAGATATCGGGTACAAATACGGAATTCTTCTCCGGCACAAGCCGGCCACCAAACAGAAAAACAAGCGCATCGTCGGCAAAGCCGAGTTCCCTGCGAAAGCGCAGCCTGTCATCCGCCTCCGCCGTGTGGGGCACGGAATTCACGCCATAATAATGTACGCTATCGCGCCCCTTGCGGCTTGGCCGGCCCGCAAGGAATGTGTCCAGGGTATGATGGGATATGCCGACAATCCGGTCCGCCAGGGCAAGGCAAACGCGGCGCATCGGTTCACGCAGCAGCCGCTGCTTGATGATGCTGGGGGTGGGAAGCGCTTCGTCCGCATTGTGAACATGGACAATGCGGCGTCCGACCGGCGTTCCCAGCGCGCTCAACAGGTAGATGGCGCTCATGAGATCATGATGGCAATGAAGCACATCATATGCCCCCGACTGCAGCTCCTGACGAAGCGCGGCGATGAATTGCCGGCTGCTGGAGACCGTGACAGGGGCATAGACAACCCGCGCGCCGGCGGCGAGCGCTGCGTCTTCGATGACGCCCTTTTGGGGCAAGGTGCAGTAAAAGGTCCAGTCCAGTTTCGTGCTGCGCCGCGCCGCGTGCTGCAGCATCCGGACAAGCCAGTTCTCGACGGCGCCGCGATCCAGATTTTCCACAACGTGAAGAACTTTTGGCATGTCGCTCGTTATCCAACGACCATGTCGAGAAACCGCCTTGCCGTTGCCCTGGGGGAGTAATGTTCCTCAGCCCAGCGCTTGCCGTCCCCCGCGACCTTCTCCAGGACCTCGGGTTCGTCACGCAGCCGCTCGACAAATTCCTTGATGCGGGAAAAGTCCAGCCCGAGATAATGCCTTCCATTGACCGGCATCTCGGGAAGGACAACGCCGTAAAGCTCGAGGTCGACGTTGATGGTGGCGCAGCCCGCAGCCAGAGACTCCCAGAAACGAAAGCTGTCCCAGTGGATGGATCTGTCGTGACGCGGGTCAAAAATGCCCAGCATTGCGTACCAGGCCCGCAGCAGCTTGGCCCGGTTTCCGCCCACCAGATAGCGTTCGGGGTCCTGAAACGGCGCGGGCGGGATGATTTCCCCGCAGAAGGTCAACACCGCCTGACTGCCCTTGAGCCGCTCATAGAAGCTGCGGCTGAACCGCCCCCCGGTCTGATGCCACATCAGGGCTTCATAAGGATCCTGCGGCTCAACCGACAAATCGTCCTTGGTATTATCCAGCGGCAGGACCTGTTTGAGCTCAGGTTCAAGCAGCCTCTGCGCCATATTGCGCGCGCCATGCTGATAGGGGTGGGACGCATTGAAATTCGTCAACGCGACGCAGCGCCGGGATGAAAAAGGCGCCCCCCCCGCGGTAGCCTCTACGATGCGGTTGTTCAGACCATAGGTCCAGGGACGCATGTTTTCAGGATGGTATGCCCGGCGATTATATTTCGTCCGCAGGATGAAATCGAACGCGCGGAATTCCGGCTCCCATGAAACCGTCTTGTAGCCGTCGTGGAAATCCATATAGACGGTGACATACTTGCGGCCCTCCTTGAAAAGGCCGGGCGGAAGCGGTTGCCGACGCAAATCGAATGTCTTCATGCGTACCCAGTGCGGCCAGGTGCAGCTGATCACAACGACATCGCAGTCGTCGGGCCCGACATCTGGATCATGCCGGAACAGATAGTCTCCGGGCGTTGTCGACTGAAGCCAGTAGTCGCAATTGGCGTAAAACGGGATGTCCAGCTCCACCAACCCTTCGGCAAGAGCGATCACATCCTCCTGCATGTTTCCGGGTTCATTGCTACAGAAGAAAAAAACGCGGGGCATGCTTGCCAGGGTCTCCATGCGTCACGGCCGGCGCAAAACCGGCAAGGCCGCCTGCCGCGCCACGGCATACAGGATGGGAAAGCCGGCCACAACCAACAACCATGCCGGCCCAAAGCGGCCGAAAATCCCGCGAATGGGTGGCCGTGAAATCAGGGGCTGTCACCCCCCCAAAAGCGAGGATTCGCCCCCGTCCGCAAGGCCGAAAACGGACAAACGCTTGCATCAGACCGCCAAAAACCGCATCCTGCCGCCCCTTCCAGTCCTGCGGTCCCGAGACGCGTGCTGGCCTGTCCGCCAATCCAGCAGGTTGAAGATACAAGTGAATACGTTTGCGAGTCTGGCATGAGCACCCATCTGGAAGATTCCACCCTCTTCCAATCCGCCTCGATTGAAAAAGCCCTCGGAAAAATAGATTCCAACAGTCTGGGCGTCGTATTCGCCACCGACGAGACGGGCCGGATCATCGGCTGCGTTACCGACGGCGATATCCGCCGTCAGCTGCTGGTCAACAATGACCTGACGATTGCGATTGCAACTTTCATGAATCGCGATTTTGTGAGCGCGGCCAAGAATGCGCCGCGCGAGCATGTCCTGAAGCTTCTCGACCACCGCGTGCGCGTCCTCCCTTTGCTCGACGAGAATGGCCGCCTGGCCGGTCTGTGCACCCGCGACAACTTCCTGCTCCAGGAGGAATGCGAGACCTATGCGCGCGCCCGGGCGCCGGCGCGCATCAGCTTCGGCGGCGGCGGCAGCGACCTGACACATTATTTCTTCGGCCAGGGCGGCATGGTCGTCAGCGCCACCATTGCCAGGTATGCGCACGCCTTGCTGCGCCGCCGTGCCAATTCCTCAATCCGCATTTATTCGCACGATCTCAAAGACACCGTCGAAGCGGACAGTCTGGAAAATCTGAAGCTCGATGGCCAACTCGACCTGATAAAGGCCGTCGCCCGCATTATCTCGCCGCAATACGGTTTTGAACTGGAAGTCTCGACCGACTTCCCGATCGGTTCCGGCCTAGGCGGCTCAGCCACCCTGGCGGTCGCCATTATTGGATGCTTCAACGAGTTCCGCTCCGACCCGTGGACGCGCCACCAGATAGCCGAAATGGCGTTCCAGTCGGAACGCCTGCACCTGAATATTCCGGGTGGCTGGCAGGACCAGTATGCGGCGGCGTTTGGCGGGTTCAACTTCATGGAGTTTTCAGCCGATGAAAACCTCATCATCCCCCTTCGCCTCGAGGCCAGGATCCTGCGCGAGCTCGAAGCCAGCACCATCCTTTGCTACACAAAGCGAAACCACAATTCCGGCCTGATACACGCCGACCAGAAGAAAAAGGTAACGTCTTCCAGCGTGGCGCAGGCCGCGCTGCAACACCAAAAGGACACGACCATCGAAATGCGGCGCTGCCTTTTGCGCGGCGACGTCCATGGATACGGCAAACTGCTGCACAGCGCTTGGCAGAGCAAGCGCCAGATGAGTGACCTTATCAGCGACCCCTCGATCGAACAGATCTATGACTGCGCCATCGCCAATGGCGCCCTCGGCGGAAAGATTTTGGGCGCCGGCGGCGGCGGCTATTTCATGTTTTTTACACCCCATTTCGAGCGCTACCGGGTTTGCCGTGCGCTGAGCGAACTGGGTTATGACAGCGAGCGGATAGCCTTCGACGAGGGCGGCCTGGCCTCCTGGAAAACGCGCATGCCGGAGCCTGCCTGATGAACACGAAACCTTCCCTGCCGCTTCCCACGATAAGGATCGGCCCGCATGTGATTGGCGCGTCCGAGCGCTGCTTCGTCATCGCGGAGATCGGCAACAATCATAATGGCAGCATGGACAATGCCGTCGCCTTGATTGACGCGGCCGTCGCAGCCGGCGC
>JBBSKJ010000197.1:0-4892 GCA_038256475.1 Micropepsales bacterium
ATCTTCCAGCATGCCGCCCAGCGTGTCGCCGGCATCCAGCGTGACGGTGCGGCTTTCGACACCGGGCGCGGGATTGGCATTATCCGCATTATCGGCGGCGGTGTACGTGTCGGCGCCGAGCATCAGTTTGGTGAAAAGGGCATAGGGCAGGGACGAACGACCCGGCGAAACCAGGGGGTGCGATACCGGCGTCATGCCCATCGCCAGCAGTGCGATGGCGCCCGCCACCATGGCGGTGAGCGAGGTGGAAACCAGTGCCCAGCGGCCATCGGTGGTGCCCAGCGCCGCCCCCGCGCCGTCAAAGCGCTGCAGCAGCATGGTCATGCCCAGGCCGGCGCTGGCCGGCGCGGCTGTCACCACGACCTGCTCTTTCTTGGTGCCGAATCGGGCACGCGCAGTCTTCTCGCGGGAATTGCGGTCGCTCATACGGCCCGTAAGGGCGCTCCATTGTCGTTGGAAGCGCAGCTGGCCATGGTCCCCCGACCCTGACGCCTGCGATCCCAGCCCAGTCTTAAGCCCGTGCGCCCATCCCTGACGCGCGACCGTGAATCATATAACCGGCCCCTTATGCGGGGAGCAACCCTGAATTGCCCCCTGAATAGTCTGTAATGGCTTGTTGCCATTGGACTTTAGACGATTTCCAAAGTTCGATGGTCCAATGATGCGAATCTTTCTTGCCTTTCTGCTGGTGCTAACCCCCGTTCCGGCCATGGCCTGGGGCGCGCAGGGCCATGAGATCATCACGACCATCGCGGCGCATCAGTTGACGTCGCGGGCCAGAGCCCAGGTGGCGCGGCTGCTTGGGAGTCCCGCCATGCTGATTCACGACTCCAACTGGGCCGATGAGGTGCGCGATCAGCGCCCCGAAACCGGCCCCTGGCATTATGTCGATATCCCCTTGCGCGCGCCGAGTTACGTCCCGGCCCGGGACTGCCCAACCGGCCAATGTGTGGTGAGCCAGATTGTTCGGGCGCGGCAAACGCTGGCCGATCCCCGTCAACCGGCGGCCAGGCGCGCGGAGGCGCTGCGCTTCCTGATCCATTTTGTGGCCGACCTGCACCAGCCGCTGCATGCGGCGGACAATGGCGATCGCGGCGGCAACGACATCCGGATCAGCCTGGATGGCCGGCGCACCAACCTGCATCAGTTGTGGGATACCAGGATCGTGGAGGCCATGGGACGCAACACTGCGCAAATCGCGGCCGCTATCGGCGGCGCGGTTTCGCCCCAGCAACGCAAGTCCTGGCAGGCGGGCACGCCGGCCGCTTGGGCCGATGAATCCCATCGCATCGCGCGTGATCGCGTCTATCCCATGGTGCAGGGGCGCCGCAGCCTGCGCCTGTCGGCCGGGTACCTGCGCGCCGAAATGCCGGCGATGCGCGAACAGCTCGCCAAAGCCGGGATGCGGCTGGCCTGGCTGCTCAACACGACGCTGCGCTAGTTGGCGGCCTGGATAGTGTTGCGGACCATGGGATAGATCTGGGTCTGCCAGCGGGTGCCGGAAAATACGCCATAATGGCCGACACCGGGCTGCACATAATGGTTCTTGCGATAGGGCTTGATGCTGGCGCAGAGGTCCTGTGCCGCCATGGTCTGGCCAAGGCCGCAGATATCGTCGCGCTCGCCTTCCACGGTCAGCAACGAGGTCTTGCGGATGGCGCGCGGTTCCACCTTGCGGCCCCGATAGGTGAAGATGCCTCTTGAGAGATGCTGCTCCTGGAAAACCTTTTGCACGGTTTCCAGGTAGAATTCCGCCGGCAGGTCGGCGATGGAAAAATACTCGTCGTAGAATTTGCGGTTGGCGTCGGCCTTGTTGATCTCGCCTTTCAGGATATGCCCGAACAGGTCCATATGGGCGCGGACATGGCGCGAAAGGTTCATGGTGACGAAGGCCGACAGTTGCAGGAAGCCGGGATAGACGCGACGATGCGCGCCGGCATAGCGGCGCGGCACGGGCGTGACCAGGTTGCGTTCGAACCATTCCACCGGATGCTCGTTGGCAAGGGTGTTGACCTTGGTCGGGTTGATGGAAGTGTCCACCGGGCCGGCCATCAGGGTCAGGCTGGCCGGCGTGGCGGGATTGGCGTCTTCGGCCATCAATGCTGTGGCCGCCATCAGCAAGGGGCAGGGCTGGCAGACCGCGATGCCGTGTGCGCCCGGGCCCAAATGCGCGAAGAAGGCCATCAGATGATCGATATATTCGTCGGTGCCGAAGCGCCCTTCGCTCAGCGGTACATCCCGGCCGCTTTTCCAGTCGGTGATATAGACGTCGTTATCGGCGAGTAACGTCTGGGCGGTATGGCGCAGCAGGGTGGGGAAATGCCCGGCCATGGGCGCCACCAGCAGCACGCGGGGCTGGTCCTTTGGACCCTCCTTTCGGAAACGAACCAGATTGCCGAACGGCATCGCCAGCGCCACTTCCTCGTGTACCGCCACCGGATGGCCCGCGATGGTCACCTGCTCGATGCCATAGGCCGGCCGGTCGTGAATGGCGTGGGCGCGGGAGAGAATTTCCGCGCCGGCGGCGAAACTGCGGAACATGTAATTGGCGGCGGGGCCCATATTGGTATCGCCGAAAGCCGTCTTCAGCAGGTCTGCGCCCGCGCGCCATGACGCGAGGCAATCCTGCTGGGCCTGATAGGCTTCGTACAACATTGACGCTTTTGCCCCAGCCGGGAAGCCTTTCAGCCGCCAAGCAATTTCCGGAGATTCTGGCTATTGACCCTAGCCGATCCGGCTATGCTGCAGTGCAAAATAATGCTTGTCAACGCGCCGGAACCGGCCAAGACTGACAGGCATGAGCGCGGTGCTGACGATCTCCAGCAAGAACTACTCCTCCTGGTCGCTGCGCGGCTGGCTGCTGTGCCGAATGGCGGGGCTGGATTTCAAGGAGGACACGTTGTCCAGCGACGATCCCCGCGCGCGGGCCGAACTTTTGCTGCTGTCGCCGTCTTTCCTGGTGCCATGTCTTACCCACAATGGCGTGAAGGTGTGGGACACGCTGGCGATCGCGGAATATCTGCATGAGAATTTTCCACAAGCCGGCTTGCTGCCCAAGGACGCGGCGGCGCGCACCCACTGCCGTTCCATTTCGGGCGAGATGCATTCGGGCTTTTCCAACATGCGTTCGGCGCTGCCGATGAATCTCAAGGCCCATTACAAGGGCTTCAAGATATGGGCCGCGGCGCAGGCCGACATCGAGCGCGTCACCACGATCTGGCGCGAATGCCTGACGCAATATGGCGGACCTTATCTGTTCGGCGCCACGCCCAGCCTGGCCGACGCCATGTATGCGCCGGTGGCGACGCGCTTTTCCACCTATGACGTCAAGCTTGACCGGGCGTGCGCGGACTATTGCGAGAGCGTGATGACGCTGCCGGACATGATGGAATGGATCGAGGCCGCCCGCGCTGAGAAAGCGGGCATCGAAGAGCTGGAAGCCGAATTTTAATCGCGATCAGGCTTCGTTTGGACTCGTCTGAAGCTGGACGAAATTCTCCATACCCATCTGCTCGATCAGGCGCATCTGGGTCTGCAACCAGTCGATATGCTCTTCCTCGCTCTCCAGGATGGCGGTGAACAGCTCGCGGCTGATGAAATCCTTGGCCTGTTCGCAGTGCGCGATTCCCATCTTGAGGTCGGGCAGGCCGATCATCTCCAGCGAGAGGTCGCATTTGAGGACTTCGCCTACATTCTCGCCGATCATCAGCTTGCCGAGATCCTGCAGGTTGGGCAGGCCGCCCAGGAACAGCACGCGCTTGATCAGCCTGTCGGCGTGCTTCATCTCGTCGATGGATTCTTCGTATTCCTTCTTCGCCAGGACGCTGAGGCCCCAGTCGGCCAGCATCCGCGAATGCAGGAAATACTGATTGATCGCGGTGAGTTCGTTCTTGAGAACCTTGTTCAGGAACTTGATGGTGACCGGGTCACCCTGGACGGAGGCATGGGGCGCGGGGCCCGGCGCTACTCCGCCGCCAGCGACAGCGCTTCGCGGCTTTGATCCAGCATTCCTTCGATTGTTTCCTGGCATCGTCCGCAATTCTTTCTCACGCCACAGCGTGCATAGACTTCATCCGCGCAGGACGCACCGCCGCAGATAGCGGCACCGATGCGCTGTTCGTTCAGTCTATTGCAGACGCAGACGATCATTCCAAGCGATCCGTGTGAGAGCAATTTGCAGCCGCAAAGATAATTCCCCAGGTGATAATGATTGTCAATCTTGTTCGCAAAAACCGGGATTTCCGCGGCTTATTCGACCCGTATGGGCCAAAACCCGCTCCAGCGCCGGGTTGGCCTGGGCGAAATAACGGTCGGTCGGAGCGATAAAAACCATCAGCCGAGAACCGGATTCTTCCGGGTCGCCACGCAACGGCCAGCCGCGCAGTCAGGCCTCGGTCAGGGCCATCTTGGCGACCGTGACATAGTCGGTCTTGCCGGTGGCCAGCAGGGGGATGGCTGGCGCGCAAAGCACACGCCGTGGCACCGCCAGCTCGGACACGCCGTGATTGCGCGCCCAGGCGATCAGTTCTTCGCGGCGAACCTCCGGTGCGGTGGTCACCAGCACGATCTGCTCGCCCTTGCGGCCATCGGGCACCGCCACGGCGGCATGGGCATTGTCCGGCCAGAGCGCGGCAGCGATATTTTCCACCACCGCCAGCGACACGGTCTCGCCGCCGATCTTGGCGAAGCGCTTCAGGCGTCCGCGAATGGCGATGAAGCCGTCCTCATCAATCGAAACCACGTCGCCGGTGTCGTGCCAGCCGCCTTCGGGCGGCACGATCTTTCCCGGCGCATCGGGCCTGATATAGCCCAGCATGATGTTGGGCCCGCGCAGGAAAAGCCGCCCTGCGCCGGGAATGCCTTCCACCGGCTCCAGCCGCGGTTCCATACCG
>JBBSKJ010000198.1:0-4890 GCA_038256475.1 Micropepsales bacterium
GAACAGCGCCAGCGAATCCACCGGCTTCATCTTGTCGGCGGCGCCCTTGAGATAGAGTTTGACGAAGGCGGCGCGCATATCGTCCTGCGCCACCCGCGCCGCATCCTGGCCGGTGAAATTCTGGGTTGCCACCCGCAGGGTCTTCAGGCCGTCGCGATGCTGGCCGCGTCCGAAATAGAGCGATGCCAGCTTGCGCAGGGTCTTCATTTCCAGCTGGTCACCGCGCCAGCGGAAGCGCAGTTTTTCCAGCGTCTCGATGGCCTGGGGTACGGTGATGGCGCCGGCATTCAGCGCGGCATTGGTGTGATGGAAAATCGCCTGCGCCGCCAGCTTCTCGTCGCCGCTTTTCTCGACCAGGGCGAACTTCGCCGTGGCAGCGCGATACTTGTTCTGTGCCGCCGTCAGGCGCGCCTGCGCCAGCTGCGCCATCAGTGCCTGACGCGGCTCCAGCTCCTTGGGCAGCCGGGCCAGGGCCGCATCGGCAAGATCGAGGCGTCCCATGCCCAGCGCGGCTTCGGCATCGGCCAGATGCGCCGCCGCCTGCCAGAGATTGGAATAGCGGTTCAGGACCGGGCCGGCCTGTTGCAGATGGGTATGGGCAGCCTTCCAGTTTTCCATGCCGGCATCGATCAGTCCGCGCCAGAAGGCGGCGTGGCGGTCGGCATCGAAGGCGGCGCCGGACAGCTCGTTATGGGCGTCGCGGTAGCGGCCCATCATGTAAGCGGCCGCCGCGCGCATGGTGGTGAGCTGGGCATCGCCGGCCAGGGCCGGATCATTGGCCTGCAGCAGCTGGATCACGCCCAGAGCTTCGGCGGCAAACCCGTTGGCGAGATAAAAGCGCGCCAGCTCCAGGCGCTGCGCCCCGGCCTTGGCGGCTGTCTGCTTGGCCACGGCCTGGGTGAGGCGGCGTTCGGTGGCCAGGAAACTGCCGCCGACACCCCATTTGGAGAAGTTCAGGTAAGACGGGCCGTCACCGAAACGCGCCAGAGCGGATGGCGATTGCCCGATCGGCATCTGCGGCGGGGTCAGCGCCATGCCGGAGGGCCGCGAAATGACGAGGCGCGCCTGGTCCACATCCACTTTCAGGTCGTCCACATACGGCGTGATCACCAGACCGCTGGCGGTGGGCAGGGCGGCGAAATCGGCGAAGAAGCGCGGTTTGGGCAGGCCACGGCCCGGTGCGGCCGGAACGATGGTGAGCATATCACCGCTGCCCGGGTCCAGAAGCTGGAAGGCGCGGTCGGCGGCGGGCAGCAACGTCGAAAGCGAAGCGCGCTTGGGGTCAGCCTGATTGCGCGCGAAGCCGATCACCACCGGCGCAGGCGCGACCTGGGGCGCGATTTCCACTTCCAGATCCGGTCCCCTGCCGCGCGCACCGATCTGCGCCGGGGCTTTCAGGGTGACGCGCAGAATGCCCAGCCCGTTGCTGGACACCGCGTCCAGACGTTCGGCGAAATCGCCCAGTGTGGTTTTCAGATTGCGGGAATCGAAATTGGGAGCATTCTCCAGCACCACCCAGGCGGTGAGGCCACGCACGAACACGGCGCTGGCGCGGCCGCCCGCGCCCTTGAAGGTGATCAGGGCGCCATCGCGGGTACGCTTGCCGTCGGCCACCGGAATTTCCGGCACGGGCTGCGCGACCTCCGCCGGCTTGGCTTCAGCCACCCTGACCTCGGCGGGCTTGGGCTCGGCCTTGACCTCGGCGGGTTTGGGCTCCGGCTTCTTGGGGGCCAGCTGCGCGGCGGTCTGGGCGATGTTCTCGGCCTGCGCCTTGCTGACCGGCGCGGCCGCCATTTTGGTTGCGCCCATCTTGGTGGCAACGGGCTTGGCGGTGCCCGGCGGCGCATAGGCGGCGACATCGGTCTTGGGCGCCAGGACATCCAGCACGATCTTGTTGCCGTCGCGGAAATGGTGATAGCCGGAGTCGGAGTCGGTATCGAACTCGACCAGGGTGCTTTGACCATCGAGGCGCCAGGACGCGTTCTTCACCCAGGCGGGCGAGAAGCGCGCAATCACCGAGACGTCGGCACGCGCCTGTGCGGCGAAGCGGATGCTCATTTTTCCCGCGCCGGGATAGACCTGGTAGGAAACATTGCGCGGCCAGTCGAACACCAGCCGGGTGAATTTCTCATAGGAACCGGTGCGCAGCTTGATTTCCGGCAGGCTGGCCATGTCCAGCGGCTTGGGCGGCGCGGGCTTGGGCGGCGCCACCAGGTCCGGCATCACGCCGGTGAAATTCATGGGCGCGACATCCACCACCGCGCGCGCGCCGATCTGGCTGACATGCAGCTTGACCGGCTGGCTGAGCGTGAAGCGCAAGGTCTTGCCATCGGCATCGGCGCGGCCGCTGGAAATGACGCGCGGCAAAGCGGCGGTGATCGCCGCCGGATCGATATCGGTCTTGGCGCTGAAGGAAATGGCCAGCACGCCACCGGTGGTGGTTGCGCTGATTTTGGTGGTGGCGGGAATCGAAAAGCTCAGCCGGCCATAGCCATCCTGGGTCGTGCCGCTGACGCTGTCGGCCCATGCCGGTGCGCCGACGCCAAGCGCCATCACCAGTGCAATGCTGCGGACCGTGCGGATCAACGGAAAATTCCCCTTCTCACTCTATAATCGCGGGGCTGCATTAACCTCTGGTTAAATATACTAAGTCTTTGGTTTTTCGGCATTTTCCGGCTGTGCCGGGGGCGCGGCAGCGGCCTGGGCGGCCGGGGCCGGAACGCCCGGCGCGGCGGCAGCCGCCTGCGGCGCGGCAACCGGGGCGGGGGCAGGCACGTCGGTGGTCTGCGGCAAGGTCAGGCGATTGGCCAGCTTCACCGTCAGCTTCTGGGCGCTTTCCGGATTCATGGCGGCCATCACCGGGGCCAGCACATCCGACTTCATTTCCTGCGCCACCGGCATCAGCACGTCATCGGGCAGATTGTTGAAGATACGCGCCGCGTCCTTGGCCTTCATGGCGGCATAGGTCTTCACCAGGGCGGCTATCTGCGCCTTCTGGGCGTCGTCGCGCTGCTGCAGCAGAGCGGTGATCTTGGACTGAAGCTGCTGCAGCTGGGCGATCTTGGCGTCCACGCGCTTTTCCGCCGCCGAGATGATGGCAGCCTGGGTGGTGAGCGCCGACCCGCGGGCGTCCAGTTCCTTGCGGCGCTTGCCCAGCGCGTTGACCACATCGACTTGGCTGGCCGAAGCGATCTCGTCGTCCGCGCCGCCGGCATAGTCGGGGTTGGCGGGAACCGGATCCTTGGTCAGCGACGCGGTCGTCTGGTCCGCCTGTGCATAAGCGTCATGCACCAAGCCGCTGGTCTTGAGCACCAGCAGGCAGGCGCCGACCACAACGACGGACGGCAGCAGGCGCATGTAGCGGGGAAGCTTCATTGTACGGCACTTTCAGAGCGGGGAGCCAGGCGGCTGAGGATCGAGGTGGAGGGCAGCGGCATGTCCGGAATTTCGCGCGCCACGCGGGGCGCGGCGGCGGACGCTTCCATGCGCTGGGCAATGCGTTCGCCCGAGGCGGTCAGCAGCGAAAGTTCGTCGATATGCAGGCGGGCGCGCTTCAGGCGCTCGTCCAGGGTCTGGGCGGCTTCTCCCGCCGCCGATTTCAGCGCGCGCAAACTCGCACCCGCGCCGGCGATGGCCATGTTGAGTTCGCCGATGGTGCGCGACAGGCCTTCCTGGCCCTTGCGCACGGCGGCGAGGCGGCGTTCCAGCACCACGCAATAGCAGAGCGTGAAGGCCAGCAGCACCTGCAGAGCCAGTTCGAAATAGAAAGTCAGGTCCATGGGAATGTTCACGGCGATATCTCTTTCAGTAGCGTTGAAAATCAGAGGGCGCGGGACGCATCCGTACGTTCAATGGCTTCGTCCACCCGCACCGCAACGGAAGCGCTGACCCGGCCCATGCGGCCGGTGAGCAGCGGCACGCCGCGGCAGCGCAGCTGAATTTTAGAGTCGGGATTGGCGCCCAGCATCATGGTCTGGCCGACTTCCAGGTTCATCACCTGGTTCAGCGGCATGGTCTGTTCGTCCAGAATGGCTTCGATATCGACCTTGGTGGACCAGAGTTCGGTCGCCAGATGGCTTTCCCAGATCGAGTCACGGCCGAATTTTTCGCCCATGAACTGCTGCAGCAGCAGCTTGCGGATCGGTTCCAGCGTGGCATAGGGCAGCAGCAATTCGGTGCGGCCGCCGCGGTCTTCCATGTCGATGCGCAGCTTGACCAGGATGGCGGCGTTGGCGGGACGCGCGATGGCGGCGAAACGCGGATTGGTTTCCAGGCGGTCCAGGTTGAAGTTGACCGGCGCCAAAGGTTCGAAAGCGGCGCACATGTCCTGCATGATCACTTCGATCATGCGCTGGACCAGGGTGCGTTCGATGGTGGTGTAGGGACGACCCTCGATGCGCATGGCGCTGGAGCCTCGGCGGCCGCCCAGAAGCACGTCGACGATCGAATAGATCAGGTTGGAATCGACGGTGAACAGGCCGTAATTGTCCAGTTCCTCGGCATGAAACACCGCCAGGATCGCGGGCAGGGGAATGGAGTTGAGATAGTCGCCGAAGCGGATGGAGGTGATGGAGTCCAGGCTGACTTCGACGTTATCACTGGTGAAATTGCGCAAGCTTGTCGTCATCAGCCGCACCAGGCGGTCGAAGACGATTTCCAGCATCGGCAGGCGTTCGTATGAGACCAGTGCCGAATTGATGATGGCGCGCACACCGGACTTGTCCTGCGCCTGGTCGGCGCCGACGTCAAAGCCCAGCAGGGAGTCGATTTCCTCCTGGTTCAGCACCCGTTCGGCGGCGGTGCCGCTGTCGGATGTGCCGCCGGCTTCAAAGGTGGCGGCCGCGCCGGGAACGGCTTCTTCGGTGGCGGGGGCAGGGGTTTCGTCAGCCA
>JBBSKJ010000199.1:0-4890 GCA_038256475.1 Micropepsales bacterium
ACAGCAGCAGCAACGCCGCCACCAGGCCCAACAGGATTGCAGCACTCCAGCGCTTTATGGTCACGCAGCAACCCTAGCAGACTTTATGGCGTCATTGGGGAAGCGGGGCATCGGTGCGGATCAGGTCCGCGTCTTGCAGGTCTCGCCAGAATGCGGCGGGAATGGGATGGCGATATAATGTGAGGCTCTGCCGGACGCGCTCTGGTGAATCCAGCCCTGGAATGACGCTGACTACCAGCGGATGCGCCAGGGGGAATTGCAGCGCTGCCGCCGCCAGCGGCACGGCGTGGCGGGCGCATACCGCCTCGATCCGGCGGACTTTTTCGACCACATCGGGCGGCGCCGGTTCATAGTCATAGTAAAGTGGCACGCCGCTTTGGGTGCCCACTGCCAGGATGCCGGAATTATAAGGCCCGCCCACCACGATTGCGGTTCCCGCCGCTTCACAAGCCGGGAACAGATCGTCCAGCGGCGTCTGCTCCAGCAATGTGTAGCGCCCGGCCAGCAGGATCACGTCCAGCCGGGCATGAGCCATTACGTCCAGACAGGCGGGAACTTCATTGACGCCCATCCCAAAGCCAGCGATGGCGCCGCTCGCGCGCAGTTCCTCCAGTGCCCTGAGCCCGCCACCCCTGGTCAGTTCGGCCATCCGCGCCGCATTGGCGTCGCCATGGGTGAGCCGGCCAATGTCATGAATATAAAGCAGGTCGATGCGCGCCAGACCCAGCCGCTGCAGGCTTTCCGCAAATGACCGCATCACCGCGTCATAGGAATAATCATAGACCGGCTCAAACGGCATCGGGGTGGCATAGCCGTGACGAACTTTGTTCTGATCAATCGGGTCTTTTGCAGGATTGAGCAGCCGTCCCACCTTGGTGGACAGCACGATACCTCCCTGACCGCGCAAGGCATCGCCCAGCCGCCGTTCCGACAGGCCGAAACCGTAAAAGGGTGCGGTGTCGTAATAGCCAAACCCCGCTTCTTTTGCCGACGCCAGCGTGGCGCGGGCGATGTCATCGGCCAGCGGCCGGAAGAGATTGCCCAGGGGCGCGGTGCCGAAGCCCAGTTCGGTGACAGACAGGCCGGTCCGGCCAAGCTTGCGCAGCGGGACCGTCACGTCGACGCATGTCCCAGCTTCGGCACTTTAAGGCCGAAGCTCATCACCACCACATAGCAGAGGGCGGGGAGGAACAGCGACCAGTGCAGCGCGCCGGTCTGGTCGGCCAGAAGCGCCATGGCGGTGGGCACCACGGCCGCGCCGGAGATCGCCATCACGATAAAGGACGATGCAAACTCGGTTTCATGGCCCAGCTTCTCGATCCCCAGCGCGAAGATGGTGGGGAACATGATCGACATGAAGAAGGATGTCGCGACCATCGCAATGATCGAGGCGTGACCGCCCAGGGTGGCGGCGGCGATGCAGAGCACGATGTTGCAGCCGGCATATATCACCAGCAGCCGCGCCGGATCGACATAGCGTTGCAGCCAGGCGCCAAAGAAGCGCCCGACACAGAAAGCCACCATGGTGGAAAAGAGAAAGACGGTGGCGCCGGTGCGGGCCGGGACATTGGCTGCTTCCTTGGCGAAATCCACCATCAGGCTCCAGATGCCGACCTGGGCGCCGCAATAGAAGAACTGCGCGACGACCGCGTAACGCACGCGTTGCTTCTTCAGCACGGCGAAGATTGATCCGCCTCCCTGCGGCTGCACCGCCGCCGGGAGCTTCGGATATCTGGTCAAGGCAATGGCGGTGGCGATCAGCACCATCAGCACGCCCAGTACCAGATAAGGCGGACCGACCGTCGCTGCCTCGCTGGCGCGCCAGGCATCCACCGCCTGGGGCGACATCTGCGTCACCTGCTCGGGCGTATACTCCACGCCGGAAAAAATCACATAGCCGCCGACCAAAGGGCCCAAAACCGTGGCGACGCCGTTAAAGGCTTGCGCGAAATTCAGTCGCACCGAACTGGTGGCCGGATCGCCCAGGATGGCGATGTAGGGATTGGCGCTGGTTTCCAGAAAGGCCGCGCCGATGGCGATGATGTAAAGCGCCAGCAGGAATATCTCATAGACCCGCATCCCGGCCGCGGGCACGAACAGGAAGGCGCCGATGGCGTACATCGCCAGCCCCATCACCATGGTCTTCTTGTAACCAACACGGCGGATGATCATGGCCGCCGGCAGAGGCGCGCAGAAATAACCGATATAGAATGCGAACTGGGTCAGGCTGGCGCGGGTGCGGCTGATGTCCAGCGCCTGCTGGAAATGATGCAGCAACAGGTCGTTGAACTGCGAGGCCAGGCCCCATGCGAAAAACAGGGTCGAAGTCAGCGCAAAGGCGACGACATAGCGCCTTTCTACCACCGGCAGTTTGGTCATGATCCCCCCGCTTTTTCACCAGTTAAGCGGATTTTGCGGGGGCAGGCTACATGGTGGCGCCGATCTGCCAGGGCACGAATTCGGCGTCGCCATAGCCCAGCTTTTCGGATTTGCTGCGCTCGCCCGAGGCGATCTTGAGGATGTGCGCGAAAATCTCCTGGCCCTTGTCGGCGATGGAGACGCCGTCCAGCACATCGCCGCAATTGATGTCCATGTCGTCGATCATCCGTTCATAGACCGGCGTATTGGTCGCCAGCTTGATCGAGGGGGTCGGCTTGCAGCCATAGGCTGAGCCCCGCCCGGTGGTGAAGCACAGAATATTGGCGCCGCCCGCCACCTGCCCCGTGGCCGAGACCGGATCGTAACCGGGCGTGTCCATGAAGACGAAACCCTTGGTGGTGACAGGCTGCGCATATTCGACCACATCTTTAAGCCTGGTGGTGCCGCCCTTGGCCGCAGCGCCCAGCGATTTTTCCAGGATGGTGGTGAGACCGCCCGCCTTGTTACCGGGCGAAGGATTGTTGTTCATGCTCCCGGCATTGCGGGTGGTGTAATCCTCCCACCAGCGGATGCGCGCGATGAGTTTCTTGCCGACTTCGGGACTGGCGCGGCGCGTCAGCAGATGTTCGGCGCCGTAAATCTCAGGTGTTTCGGACAGGATGGCGGTGCCGCCATGGGCCACCAGTATATCCACCGCCGCGCCCAAAGCCGGATTGGCGGTGATCCCGGAATAGCCGTCACTGCCGCCGCATTGCAGCGCCAGCATCAATTCGGAAGCCGGTACGGTTTCGCGGCGGACCGCGGCTGCCACCGGCAGCATGTCCTTGACCGCCGCGATGCCCGCCTCGATCGCCTTCTGCGTGCCGCCGGTGTCCTGAATGGTGAGCGAACGGAACGTATCACCTTCGGCGATATTGTAGGCCTGCTTCCAGCGCCCGATCTGGAAAGTCTCGCAGCCCAGTCCCACCATCAGCACCGCGCCCATATTGGGATTGGCGGCATAGCCCCATTGGGTGCGCTTGAGCACCTCGTAACCTTCGCCCTTGCTGTCCATGCCGCAGCCATGGCCGTGCACCAGCGGGATCACGCCGTCGATTTCCGGATAATCATCCAGCAAGCCGCTGCGTTCGACTTCGCGCGCAATAAAACGCGCCACGGTGGCGGAACAATTCACCGAAGTCAGGATGCCCAGATAATTGCGGGTTCCGACCTTGCCATGGCGGCGATAGCCCTGGAAGGTGGCGGGCGGCACCACCGGCACAGGATCACGCGCATCGACCTCGAACTGGTAATCGCGGTCCACCGCATGAAAGCCGATATTGTGTTCATGCACCCAGTCGCCCGGCGCGATGTCCTGGCTGGCAAAGCCGATGATCTGGCCGAACTTCAGCGCCGGTTCGTCTTTTTTGATCGGACGCACCGCCGCCTTGTGGCCCGGCGGAATCCGGCGCGTGATCTTCACGTCATCCACAATGTCGCCGGGGGACAGACCGTTCACCGCCACCACGACATTGTCGGTTGGATGAAGCCGCAGGAAAGAGGCCATGAATGCTCCCAATATCCGAAGGCGGCCTTTATAGTCCAAAAGCCCAAGGGGAGAGTATCAAAATGAGCCGCCGCCTCTGTTTCGCGCTGGACCTGCTCAATGACGCGGCGAAGATTGCCGAATATGAGAGTTTCCATGCGCCCGGCGGAGTGTGGCCGGAAATCGTGGACGACATCCGCGCGCAAGGGGTCGAGGGCATGGAGATCTGGCGCAGCGGGGACCGGATGGTAATGATCGCCACGGTGGCGGACGACTATCCCAGGACGCGCGACATCCCCGCCAGGTACGACGAATGGGAAGCCCTGATGTGGACCTTCCAACAGGCCCTGCCCCATGCCGCGCCAGGTCAGAAATGGGTGCCGATGGCCCGCATTTTCGACCTGGCTCGGCAGAAGGGCGTCACGACCCCATATCCTGACTGATTGCTCCGTCAACGCCAGTATTCGTTCGCCAGATCGGTGGCGGTCGTTGCATCAACTCACGCGTTGAGCAACCGCGCGGCTTATCATTGCGGAGCCAGCATTTTCGTAATGCGGGGTATGTTGGTGTCGCCGGCATAGAGATTGTTGCGGGCATCGAACGACCAGTAGCTCGCTTCCATGAACTGTCCCTCATCGATACCCATACCGCGCCCGATTGCACCGAGCACCTTCCCGTTCCGGTCGATTTTCAGAAATTGGCCGTCCTGGCCACTGGCGTACCAGGGTTCACCCCCTGCATCGAACTGAATGGCACACACAAGGTTGGTCGTCTGAATCGTTTTAACGAACTTGCCATCGGCCGTCAGTATGATGATGCGGTAGTCTTCCCGATCACCGATCCATAGGTTTCCCGTCTTTGGATCCACTGCGAAACCGTGGGCCGAATAGAATTTACCCGGACCATGGTTGTTGCCGAAATACTGGTTTTTGAAATTACCGTTTTTATCGAGGTGCAAAATCCGGGAGTTGCCAAGATTATTGGAA
>JBBSKJ010000200.1:0-4878 GCA_038256475.1 Micropepsales bacterium
CCATGCCGGCGGCATGGCCGAAATGCTGCATCGTCAGCCCCGCGGCGGTGGCGTTGATCGAACCGATCATCGCGCAATAAACGAAAATCCAGGGAATCAATCCCACCAGGCCACCCCAGCTGGTCAGGCCGAACAGCAGCGCCAGACAGGCGGCGACCGCATTGACGCCAAGCGCGGCGAAGAACAGCGGCTCGCCCGGATGGTTCTTCAACCAGCGCGCGGTGCCCTGGCTGAAAACGATCAGGCCGATGCCGTTCAGCACAAAGGTGAAGCCGAAATATTCCGGCGCGACACGATACATGCCGATCACAATATTGGGCCAGCCGGTGAGAAAGACATACAGCCCCGCGCCGGTGAAAGTGGCCGGAACGATCAGGCGGTAAAAATGCCGGTCGCGCGCGATCGCCCAATAGTCGGCCAGCACGTGAAAGGGGTGCAGGCGGCGGTCGGAGCCCGGATGGCTTTCGGGCAGGATTTTCCACACGACAAACCAGATCAGAAGCGCCGCGCCAGCCTGCAGCCAGAACAGGCTGCGCCAGCCGGTCAGCGGCAGCAGGAAGCCGCCGACAAAGGGCGCGAACAGCGGTGACACCGACAGGATCAGCAGCATCTGGGCGAAGATGCGCGCCGCCTGTGCCGGCGGAAACAGGTCGCGCACGCAGGCGCGCGCCAGCACGGTGCCGGCGCAGCCGCCGACCGCCTGCAGGAAGCGCAGGGCGTCGAGTGTGAGGGGGCCTGGCGCCAGGGCGCAGCCGGCGGCGCCCGCAACATACAGCGCCAGGCCCACCAGAATCGGCATGCGCCGCCCGAAACGGTCCGAAAGCGGGCCGAACATCGCCTGGCCCACACACATTCCAAGGAAAAACGCCGCCAGGGAATGCTCGATGGCCGAAACCGGGGCGCCGAACTCCCGCGCGATGGTGGGCAGCGCCGGCAGATACATGTCGATGCCGATGGGGATCAAAACCGTCAGCAGCCCGAACAGGGCGATCAGTTCAATCCGCCTCCTTCCCGTAAGATTGGCGCGGCTGAAGCTATCGCTGGGGGCGGCGGCATGGGTCATCGCAGGGCGGGTATGGGGCTGATGCCCCAATGGCGCAAGCCTTTGCGATGGACGTATTTGCACAGCCCCCTTACCTTGGCCGCATGCCAGAATCGCTTCGAAAAAACACCGGTATTTTCGCGCCCTTTGAGTGGATGATCGCTGCCCGCTATCTGCGCGCCAAGCGTCAGGAAAGCTTCATTTCGGTGATCTCGCTTTTCTCGCTGCTGGGCATCGCGCTGGGGGTCGCCACCCTGATCATCGTGATGTCGGTGATGAATGGCTTTCGGATCGAGCTGCTGCGCTCCATCCTGGGCCTGTCGGGGCACATGACGGTGCAGTCGCAGATGGGCAATCTGGCCGACTACGATACCGTCGCCCGCCGCATCAAGACCATAGACGGCGTGGTCAGCGCCACCCCGATCGTGGACGGGCAGGTGATGGCCAGCCAGAACGGCGCCAATGCCGGTGTGCTGGTGCGGGGCATCCGCCGCGAGGATCTCGCCAATGTCACGGTGCTAACTGAGAAATTGTCACCCCGGGCGCTGCAATTTTTCGTGGGCGATGAGTCCGTCATCATCGGGCAGGGACTGGCCAACAAGCTGGGGCTTCGGCTGGGCGGCGACATCACCCTGATTTCACCACGCGGCAATGTCACGCCCTTCGGCACCACGCCGCGCATCAAGACCTATCGGGTGATCGGCACTTTCCGTATCGGCAACACGCTCTACGACAACAACTACCTCTTCATGCCGCTGGAAGAGGCACAGCTTTACTTCAATGCCGGCGAGGCGGTGAACGGCATCGAGGTGATGGTGCGCGATCCGGAAGCCGATCTCAGGCTGGTGCCCGACATCCAAAAGGCGGCGGGCGCGCAGATGCGGATTGTCACCTGGCAGCAGCTCAACAACACCGTGCTGCAGGCGCTGGAAGTGGAATCCAGCACCATGTTCCTGATCCTGTCGCTGATCATCCTGGTGGCGACGCTGAACATCATTTCCGGCCTGATCATGCTGGTGAAGGACAAGTCCGCCGACATTGCGATCCTGCGCACCATGGGGGCGACGCGCGGCGCCATGATGCGGGTGTTCTTCATCGCCGGCGCCACCATCGGCGTGGTGGGCACCATTCTGGGGCTTATCCTGGGCGTGCTGTTCTGCATGAATATCGAAAGCATCCGCCAGGGGCTGTCAGCACTGACCGGCAAGACGCTGTTCGATCCGGCGGTCTATTTCCTTTCCCGCATGCCCGCCCAGATGGATCCGGGCGAGGTGGCGGCGGTGGTGGTGATGGCGCTGGTGCTGACCTTCCTCGCCACGCTTTATCCCTCATGGCGCGCGGCAAGGCTCGATCCGGTCGAGGCGCTGCGCCATGGATGAGATCCTCAGGCTTGAGAACATCACCCGCCGCTACAAGGAGGGTGAAGGCCAGCTGGAAGTGTTCAATGGCCTGTCGCTGGTCCTGAAGCCGGGCGAGATCGTGGCGCTGGTCGGCCCCTCCGGCGCGGGCAAATCCTCCCTGCTGCATATCGCGGGCCTGCTGGAAGCGCCGACCAGCGGCGAGATTTACGTGGGCGGCGTCGCCACATCGAAACTGGCGGATCAGGAACGCACCCGCATCCGCCGCGACAAGATTGGCTTCGTCTACCAGGCCCACCATCTGCTGCCTGAGTTTGATGCCCTGGAAAATGTGGTGTTGCCGCAGATGATTGCCGGCGTGTCGCGTCAGGAAGCGGCGGTGGAGGGCACGCGGCTGCTGGACGTGGTGGGGCTAGGCAAGCGCCTGACGCACCTGCCGTCGAAACTGTCCGGCGGCGAGCAGCAGCGCGTTGCCATCGCCCGCGCTTTGGCCAATCGCCCCCGCATCCTTCTGGCCGACGAGCCCACCGGCAATCTCGATCCGCGGACCTCCGGCGGGGTGTTCGACGCGCTGATCGCCATCACCCGCAAGGAAGGCTTGGCAGCGCTGATCGCCACCCACAACTTCGAACTGGCGTCGCGCATGGACCGGGCATTGCTGCTGCATCAGGGCAAGCTGATCGAAGGCACCCAGATACCCCGGTAGCGTGCGCATGGGACGCCCCCGGCGCTGCCGCCGTTAATCTCTGGCGCACTCAAAAGTTAACAACCGGATCTTGCGGAACGAATGCAACTGATCCGTATGCGGATTCTTGTCTGCACATGAGCTATCAGCCCGGTCCGATCTATTGGTCGAACGCCACCCGCATCCAGGGAAATTTGGTCACGTTTTGTTCTTGTGTTCTGGATGGAACCAAACTAGAACAAAAATCGACCAAGAGGGAGACTGCGATCATGTGGATCAAGGATGCGGCGGCGGGCGCGGGGCTTATTCTGTTCATGGTGTCGGCCTTTGTGCTGGCCAGTGGCGCCCACGTCTTCCTGGGTTCCAGCACCTGATCGCTGTGGCCCGATCGCTGTGGCCAGATCACTGTGGATAGGGCGCTTAGCGGCGCCCATATCGCGGGGCGACGGGCGATACTGGCCGCAGCTTCGCTGAGACCACCCCATGGCGTCCTTCGTTCATCTGCGCGTGAAAAGCGCCTATTCGCTTCTGGAAGGGGCTGTGCGCCCCCAGGAACTGGCTGATCTGGCGCGCGAAGCCGGAAGCCCCGCCGCGGCGGTGACCGACACCAACAACATGTTCGGCGTCTATGAGATCGCCGACACCCTGGCCAAGGGGGGCATCCAGCCCATTATCGGCGCGCTGCTGTCGGTGGAATTTTCCCCCCGCAGTCCGCTGCAAACCGGTTCGCGCAAAAAGCCGCCGCATGTGCCGCTGCTGGTGCAGAACGATGCCGGCTATCGCAACCTGACCAAGCTGCTGTCGGCCGCCTATCTGGAAGTGGAAGCCGGCGAGTGGCCGCATGTGAAGGCCGAAAAGCTCTTCGCCCATTCCGAAGGCCTGATCGCCCTGACCGGCGGGCCGGGCGGGGTGATCAACCAGTTGCTGCTGGAGGGTCAGCAAGACGCCGCGAAATCGCAGCTGGAAAAATTCGCCGCCGCCTTCCCGGACCGTCTCTATGTCGAATTGCAGCGCCATGATTTGCCCGAAGAGCGGGCCACGGAAGATGGGCTGCTCGACATGGCCTATGGCCTGAAGCTGCCCATCGTGGCGACCAATGACGTGCATTTCGGCCGCGCCAACATGTACGAGGCCCATGATGCGCTGCTCTGCATTGCCGATGGCGCTTTTGTCTCCCAGGACGATCGCCGCCGCCTGACACGGGAGCATCGTTTCAAGACCCCGCCCGAAATGCAGGCCAAGTTCGCCGATCTGCCGGAGGCGCTGGAAAATACCGTCGAGATCGCGCGGCGCTGCGCCTTCCGGCCGGTCAAGCGCAAGCCGATCCTTCCCGTGTTCACGCCGGAATCGGGCCTGTCGGCGGAAGCCGAACTCAAAGCCCAGGCCATCGAGGGACTGGAACGGCGTCTGACCAATGCGCCGCTTGCCGAAGACCGCAAGGTCTATGACGAACGCCTGGACTATGAGCTGGGCATCATCAATCGTATGGGGTTTCCGGGCTACTTCCTGATCGTGTCCGACTTCATGAAATGGACGCGCGGCCGCGGCATTCCGGTGGGGGTGCGCGGTTCCGGCGCGTCTTCGCTGGTGGCCTGGGCGTTGGACATCACCAACCTGGACCCGTTGCGTTTTGGCCTGTTCTTCGAGCGTTTCCTCAATCCCGAACGCCTGTCCATGCCGGACTTCGACATCGACTTCTGCCAGGAGCGACGCGACGAGGTCGTGCGCTATGTGCGCGACAAATATGGCGCCGACCGGGTGGCGCAGATCATCGCCCTGGGAAGCTTGCAGGC
>JBBSKJ010000201.1:0-4861 GCA_038256475.1 Micropepsales bacterium
CATCGTCTCCGTGGCGGTCACCGATCTCGATCAGTCGTCCGGACAGGTAAAGTTCTGCAAAGTGCCGGTCAGCACCCCGCCCGCGACCGCCAAGACCATACCGGTCCTTTCCCTGCCCGCCCTGCAGGCAAGATTGCGGCGCGCATTGCGCACCCAAAGCCTGGAGCTGGTGACCATCGACCTCCGCCCCTCGTCTTTAACCGTGTACTACCGAAACTACCGCTATCTGTCGCAGGATGAGGCCATCGGGCGCATGGCGCGGATATTGATGGCCAATGCCCCGCCCAATGTGGAATTTTTCCGCTTCGTCCTGCTGGACGACAATATGCCCATCGCGGAAGTCAAAACGGCGAGAAGCGCGCTGGAGCGCGCCATACCGGCCTATGGCGGTGCGGAGGAGATTCGCTCTGCCATTACGCTTGGACCGGCGCCTGCGGACATCCGGCCGCTGGAAGTCACTTGGCGCAACTTCACACCAAAGCTGCACTGGAGTTTCGGGCCGACGTTCCGCTCGGTATTTTTTGATCCCGAAGTCCCGCTGCAGGGCCAGATCTACCTTCTGGCGTGGGGAAGTCTGGACATCACGCCATCTATTAGCCTGAACGCCGCAGTTGAGGCCGATATCATCAACAATTTTAATACCGGCCAGCCTTCCAATTCGGTGCTACCGCATGTCCGCACCGATCTGCAGCAATATTTCAAGGAAGGTGCGAACGGCATCAATTCCCTGAACGCCACCTACACCACCCGACTGGCGCAGGATGTCTTCGCGCAAGTGAAGGTGGGCATTCTGGAAGACATGTTCTCCGGCGGCGGCGGCCAGGTTCTCTGGCGTCCCAACAATGGGCGCTGGGCGTTCGGCGCCGACGTGTACCAGGTCTGGCAACGCAAGTTCGATCGCCTATTCGGTCTGCAGAAATATCACACCGTCACAGGCCATGCCTCGGTCTATTACCAGTTACCCTGGAATGATCTGAATTTGGCGGTCCATGGCGGCCGCTATCTTGCCGGAGACTATGGCGCAACTTTCGAAATTCGGCGGAAATTCTCCACCGGCGTTGAAATCGGCGCTTTTGCGACCTTCACCAACGTGCCGTTCGCCAGATTCGGCGAAGGCAGCTTCGACAAGGGCATCTTTATCTACATTCCCTTCGAATGGGCGCTTCCCGTCTTCACGCGCTCCGCTTATCCGATGGAGATTCGCTCTATCACCCGCGATGGTGGCGCTCGTCTTGCCGGAGACAACTCCCTTTACAGAAGGCTGTTCGACAGTAGCGGTCCCCAGCTGGAAGAAAATATCGATGAAATCCTGCAACCCAAGCAATAATAAGATGCGATCCTCCCGCTCATCCGCAGTTCGCCGAAAGATCTTGCTCTCGTGCGCAGTGCTTTTGTCGGGCGCCCTTGGCGGCTGCAGTTCGGGCGGCAATACCGATTTGCGCAGCGTGGCATCGATCATCACGCTGTCGCTTGGACCGCCGCAGCATGTCACCATCAAACAGGCTGCCTCGATCCCGTATGCCACTATCGGCATTCGCCTTGGCAAGGGCCCGCAGGCGATAGCGACACTCGCAACCGACGACGGTGGGCAACGTCTCTGGGCTTCCGGTCAGAAAGTGATGATCGCCACCACCAGAAGCGGCCAGATACAGCGCACTGTTGGACTGCCGAACAATCTGACCTGGTTGATGCCGTCGGGATCGACGGAAGCGAACCCTTCCGCAAGGCGTTCGGTCTGGTCCGCCGACTTTGCCGATCTGGGTGTTTACGCCGCGACCATCCAATGCGATGCAGTCGCGTCCGCTAACGTACAAATATCGATTCTGGGAAACCGGATCGCGACCAGGAGAACAAATATCCGGTGTGTCGTCCCCCAGTTAAACTGGTCATTCCAAAATGCATATTGGACCGACCAGCAGACCGGACAGGTCTGGCGGTCGATCCAACATGTTCATCCGAAACTGGATCCGATCGAAATCGAAACCTTGCGGCCGCCGTCTTAAGGCGTGACGAAGGTTCCCGTTGTGGTGGCACTGGGCTTGGATTCGTCGTTGCCCGAAGCAACTAGAGCGATACCGCCAGCCACAACAGCAAGTCCGACAACCGTGAGGGTAAGACCGGGGCCCCTCTGCGCCGACTGGACACCGGCAGGCTTACCGCTGGAAAGCGCGTGGTCCTGGCCAGCAGCGAAGACCGTGGTCGAACTGACCAAGGAGGCCAAAAGAAGAGCCGCACCAAATTTGCGTAACATGAATGTTCCCTCAGGACTAAGGTTGGGTTCTTACCCTATAAAAAAGCTCCCCGTCAATGTCTGGCGAGGAACCCTTTGTTACTAGAGGCAAAAACGACACTAGTTCAAACGCGGTCAGCTTGGAAAAGTTGCAGATCGCAGCCTATTATCTCGACAATACCGCCAAAGATGCCGCCGCAATGGCCAATTGGCTCAGTATTTGCGAGCTATCCACCAGAAGCTGCCGGAAATCGAAGGGATTTATGTCCTTGGGAACCACGATTGTGCTTCCCGGCGGTAAAGATTCGCTGCCCAGTTTGAACCAGGATTTTTCCACCTGCCGCGCCGTGCCGTCCGGCAATACAACAAATGTCAGCGAATCATCGGCGAAGCGGGAATAACCGCCGGCGCGGTCGATATAATCCTGCACTGACACATTCGGCTCAGACGGAAAGCTGGTGCTGTTCATCACCTCGCCCAGCACCGTGATCGTCGCCGGACGTTGCGGGATGAACAGGACGTCGCCATTTTCTACTAAGGGATCGACCTGTGGCCGCGTCGCCAGGACCGCAGGATCGGCGACGACACTGATTCGTCCCAGCGTTTGTTGATTCCGCAGATCATTCACCAACGCGCGAATGGCGGGATACGTCAATGCAGGATTAACAGGGTTGGTGGTGCTGCTTCTGGTCATGCTGACCGTAAGCTGGCCCTCCAACTCTCTCGCCGCCCGCAGAAAGCCGTCTTGCTCCCTCGCCGCCACCGACTTGCGCAGGAAAACCGCGCCATAGGGATAGGCGACCGACGTAAGGCCCCCAGCCCGCACCAAAACATCGGAAAGACGTTCGCCACGTACGATACTGTACACGCCGGGTCTGCGCACCTCCCCCTTTAGCGTGACCGAACCCATCATCGCGACCGAGGCCTGCGGGAAGCGGTAATGGTCGCGAGGCCGCACCACAGCGGTCGCGAACTGCGCCTGGGTCAGATCGAGCATCTGGGTGGCGGTACGGGTCTGGCCAGTGGTGGCGTCCACCACGGTCGACACTCGCTCCACGCCGGTCTTGTCGGACCAGTTCACCGTTCCGCCTGCAGCCTGTACCAGCGTACCAAGTGGTAGATCGGGACCCACGAAATACTTGCCTGGACCCCGAACCGCGCCGTCCAGGGTGACGAGGTGGTCCAGAAGGAAATTGGCGGCGATGGCGGGTTCGACCTTTAACGAATCCGCAAGGCGCTGCACACGGCTCAATTCACGGCGATAACGGGCGGCGGGGTCGGGGCGAACAAGCGCTTGTCCGCTTTGCAAACCTGGCGCCCCAGTCACCGCCCCCTGACTGCTGCTTACGACACCTGGGTTGTTGAAGCCGTCCGCTGCGCCAGCAGAAAAGCCCAAGGCTGCCGTGTCAGCCCCACTGCCGATAGCGCCCGTATCAGTGCCATTCCCAGCGGGACCAATACCCCCGGCCAACGCCGCATCGCTGTTATACCCGGCGTTATCATAACCGGTATTATAACCCGCACCGACTCCGTAGCCGGTGCCATCATTATATCCGTTGCCAGTGTTAAACTGGCTTGCGCCATACATGCCGCCATCCCCACTACGGACATAGGCATCATTGTATTCATCACGTAGCTGGTCCGCAGCAGTGTCTGCGATTACCGCATCAGATGTGAACCCGGGTTCGTCACTATCACGGTTGTTATTGCGGTCACGGGGCCTGGGCTGTGCCGGCGGCAGATCTTGGGGCCTGCCGAGCAAAGGTGCTTCGCCTTCGCGCTGAATTCTGTCGTCCTGCCGATTGCGACGCTCATCAAACCAATTGATCGCGTTGATGAGGTTGACTGCTTCGGTGCGCGTGAACGTGTGAACGATGTCGTCGGACTGCAGCGTGAAATCCTGCCGCCCAGCCAGCACGGCTGCAGGTGTTATGGGGACCAGCGTACGCAAAAGCGTCGTGGGATCGCGGCGCGATATAACCGCGAACAACGGATAAGGGTCATCGCCCAACATACCCGGCGAGCGCAGCATCTCCGACAGACGCGTGGCCTGCGTGGCATAGTTGCCACTAAAAGCGCTGGCTGCCCCAGCCTGGAGGGTCGCGCGGCCCACCGTTTGCTCGGCCGTGGCCCGCACGATCAGAATATCGCTGTCGCGCACCAGTGCTCGGTCGTTAGAGATATTGGATAGCTGGGTACGGCCATCGGCCGCCAAACCGATCAAAGCCAGGTCATAGCGACCCCGCACCGTGTATCCGCCAGCCATGGTAATCAGCGCAGCGGCCGTCATGCCGGACTGTCCGGGGGCAAGTTCGTAAATCCCCGGAATTCGCACAGGACCGGCAATTGCCGCCGTGGCGCCTAAGGGGCTGACAATAAGCCGGTCTCCGTCGGTCAGAAGCGGCGCCTGCGCGCCGGCCGTACCGCGCAAGATGCCGTAAAGGTCCACCCGGATGCGCTGGCCACCGCGCAGGATCTGGATATTGCGCAGTGATCCAGTCTTTTTCACGCCATTAGAAACGAAAATCGCATCCACGGCGGAAGCCAGACCCGTCATGACGCGCAGACCCGGATTGTTCACTTCGCCGCCAACAGTCACGCGGATCTGCCGCACGCGCCCGAGCGAAACGA
>JBBSKJ010000202.1:0-4837 GCA_038256475.1 Micropepsales bacterium
GCCGCCGGACAGAGACGTTCCTGACGGGAATTCTCGCAAAAGGAACAACGTCATGACCGTAAAGAGCGCTATCGAACAGGCCACCAAGTCGATGCTGGATGCCATGGTGCCACCCGCGCTGGAAGGGGACATTCTCGAGACGCTGGAACTGGAGCATGACGAGGTGCAGGAGTTACTGATCAAGTTGACCGAGAGCACCAGCGCCCGCGATCAAAAATCCCTGGTCACCCGCATCAAGAAGGCCCTGATCCCGCATGCGCGGGCAGAGGAAAAGGTCGTTTATGACGCCTTGATGGCACTGAAGGAGAAGGACGCCAAGGTTGATGGCAAGGAGGGCTATATCGAACACGGGCTGGCGGACCAGACTCTTAGAAGTCTCGACAAGCTCAAACCCAACACACCGGAGTTCAAGGCCGCGGCGAAGGTCCTCAAGGAACTGCTGGATCATCACATCAAGGAAGAAGAAAGCGAGATCTGGGCACAGGTGCGGGACAACTTCACCCACGAGCAGCGCGCCCGCATGGAGCGCGATTTCCAGGCGGCCAAGAAGAAGGTCAACGTCGCCTAACCGAGGAGAGCATCATGGAAAAGAAAATCGACGATAAAATCGACCCCAAGGCCAAGGGGCACGATACCCCCCAGGCCGATTTCGACCGCAATCGCGACGGGCTGTATGGCGGCTTGCCCAAGGCGCGCGATCCCCAGGCGCCCGGCCCCGACAGCAAGCAGCCGCATCCGCCGCGCTAGTGGTGGGTTAGTTCTTCCGCGAGTTCCTTGATGGCGGGATGGGGATGTTCCTTCCAGGTCCGCCATTCATTGATCACCAGCCCCACGGTGACGGCGTCCATCAACGCCAGGAACAGCAGCAGGTTGGACCAGTGCACGCTGAGCTCGTAGCACATGTACAGGATGAACCCGAGCAGGATGGTGATGGCGAAAGGGAATATCCAGACGCCGCGGCCGCGCAGCAGGGTAAGGGTGATCGCCATCTTCAGCGCGCCATGGACCAGCAGGTAGAGGATGATGAAATTTTGCGATTGCACCAGCCCGCTCGCAGCCTCGCGCAGTATTGCGGCAAGCTCCGACCGACCGCCCTGGTAAAGCGCCGGATCCGTCCATTCCAGGATCAGGGTGTGAAGCTGCTGCGATCCGGTGATGGCGACGATCACCCCCAGAGCTACTTCCAGGACACCAAAAAAGCCCTTGAGCAGGATGGTGACAAAATAAGCAATATGGGCGAGGGACTGCTTGTGACGGGCCAGGGCGAAGTTCCTAAAAGAGCGGAACCAACGTTCCGGCGGGCGTGGTTCTACTGGTCCCACTCCTCCGAGGCAAATCCGCGGCGTGCCAGGTCAAGGCGGGTTATTTGGTGAAATCCGTCACGATGGAAACGGGTGCCCCGCCGGCGCGCATGTCGTGCGGCGCGGCGCGCTGCACGAACATTTCATTTTCCGGGATTGGCTCGCACAGATAGCTGTGGTCGTCGAGGAAGCATTGGTAGAATTTGATCTCGGCGCTTTTGCGGATATCCGACTTCAGGATCAGATGGGTGATCAGCTCATAGCGGGGAAACCAGACATGGGCATGGCCGTCCTCGCTGAATCGCACCCGCGCGTCGCCGGTGGTTTCGTCGAAATAGGGTGTGGCGCCCATCAGCAGGTCGCCCGTCACCCGGCCGCGCGCGTCATAGATGGAGCGCCGCTTCATCACCGGCGAGCGGTAATCCGGCACGCTGAGGCGGAAAACGCCGCCGGGCCGCAGCACCCGGTAAATCTCGTCCAGCACAAAGGGCACTTTATCCAGCGGCAGATGTTCAAGCACGTCCTGGGCCTGCACCTTGGCGATGGACGCGTCGGCAAAGGGCAGCGCCGCGGTGGCGTCATGGGCCATCTCGCGGTCATGGGCCGGATTGAGCGCCAGGCCGACAAAGTTCGGCACTTGATACTGGCGCTCATGCAGCCCCAGGCTGCCAAAGTATAGGTACTTCTCCATCCCTGTCCCGCCGATCCCAGCTAGGCTAAACTGGCGTCATCATCCTAAGCCATCGAGGTCCCTATGCGCAGGTTTCTGGCTCTGTCCCTCTTTCTCGCCGTTTCCCCCGCGCTCGCGCAAGAGCCGGCCAAGCCGCCCCCCAAGCGCACCATCCTGCAGCAAACCGACGTTGCCGCGAGTCCGGCGCAGGAAACGATATTTGGCACCGTCGATACCCCGCCCGGCGCCGGAAATCCCTTCCACACCCATTTCGGTTCGGAGATGGGTTATGTGGCGCAGGGGCGCATCCGGCTGGAAGTTCAGGGCCAGCCGCCGCGCGAACTGGGACCGGGCGACAGTTTCCTGGTGACACGCGGCCAGGCGCATCGCTCGGTGCTGCTGGGTGATGCGCCGGTCAAGCTGATCAACACCTGGACGGTCGACAAGGGCAAGCCGTTGATGACCCCGGTACCCTAGATCAAGCGGCCGGGCCGCAAGGTTCCGGGGAACCGCTGCCAAAGTGAAATAGCGTAAAAAGCCAAGAAAACCGCGCTCTGGCCTTGTAATTGCTGCACTGCAACATGATATTGGATTATCAGACATGTGGCGTAGATTGGTGGCTTATATGCGGTTCACTGGCCTTGGTCCTGGCGGAAAACCCAATCCGCTCAAGCGCCGGGACATGTCCGCGGCGACAATCCTCGTCGACACCGCCTTCAGCCCCAATCCGGGCAACCTTCGAATGTTCACCTATGTGCCATCGGCCCTCAAAGCCGGCGCGCCACTGGTGGTGCTGTTGCACGGCTGCGGCCAGACCGCGGGCGGTTATGATTTCGGCGCCGGCTGGTCGAAACTGGCGGCGCAGGCCGGCTTTGTCGTGCTGGCCGTCGAACAAAAAGCGCTCAACAATCCCAATACCTGTTTCAACTGGTTCAATCCTGAGGACATACGGCGCGGTGACGGCGAAGCAGCCTCGATCGCGGCCATGATCGGCACGATGATCAAGCATCATGCGCTTGATCCGTCCCGTGTCTTCATCACTGGCCTGTCGGCGGGCGGCGCCATGACCGCGGCGATGCTGGCCACCTATCCGGAAGTTTTCGCTGGCGGCGCCATCATCGCCGGGCTTCCCTTCGGCGCGGCGGCCAATGTGCGCGACGCGCTGGACAGCATGCGCAGCGCGCCGCTGAAAAGCCCGCGCGAATGGGGTGATCTGGTGCGCGCCGCTTCGCCGCACAAAGGCCCCTGGCCGAAAATTTCCATCTGGCATGGCGACATCGACCACACGGTAAATCTCAACAATGCCCAAGCCAGCGTGGCGCAATGGTCGGACCTGCATGGTGTCAAACTGACGGATGCGAAGCAGGAAAAAGTGGATGGCGCCACGCGCCTGCGCTGGGGCGACCGGCTGGAGGTCTATACCATTCCCGGCATGGGCCATGGCACGCCGATCGACGCGCGCGATGTGGGCACGCCCGCGCCGTTTATTCTGCAGGCGGGCATCTCTTCCACCACGCGCATTGCCGAGTTCTGGGGCCTGCTGGACAAGGTCGTGGGCAAGCCGAAGCCGGCGCCGATCCGCATCGTGACGCCGCCGGAACAATCGGCGCTGCCGCAAATCGAAGCCGCGCTTACGCCGCCGGAGCGGGTCGCGCCCAACAGCGCCAAAGTGGAGAGCATCATCCTGCGCGCCCTGAAGGCAGCAGGACTGATGCCAAAGCGCTAGAAGCCGTCCCGGGGCCCTGGATTGCCCCGTTCGCCTTGGGTACGGTTGGGCATGGCAGAACAACTTTCCGTCGTGGAAGCCCGTCGCGACCAGATTTTTCCGATTCTGGACGCCCACGATTTCGCACGGTTGAAACGCTTCGGCACGGTTCGCAGCTTTGTGTCCGGCACCGCCATCATGCGGGCTGGCGAAGTGGCGCCCGGTCTCGCCTTTGTCCTGAAGGGCACGATTGACGTGCGCCAGGGCGGCGCGATTTCGCATCGCCAGTCCATCGTGCGGCACGGTCCCGGCAGCTTCCTGGGCGAGCTGGCCCAGCTCTCCGACCGGCCGGCGCTGGTGGATGCGACGGCGGAGGACGATGTCGAAGCCATCGTGGTGCCGCCGCAGCGGTTGCGCGACGTGTTGGTGCAGGAAGCCGAACTGGGCGAACGCATCATGCGGGCGCTGATCCTGCGCCGGGTCGGATTGCTGGAGGCAGGACAGGCGGGCCCCATCCTGATCGGCGCCAGCGGCAGCAGCGACATGCTGCGGCTGGAAAATTTCCTCACCCGCAACGGCCATCCCCACCGCAGCCTGGATTCGGGCAGCGATTCCTGTGCCCAGACCTTGCTGAAGCAATTCACCGTCCAGCCGGAACATCTGCCCATCGTGCTGTGTCCGGGCGGAGAGATTCTGCACAATCCCAGCGAAGGCGAACTGGCGCGCTGCATCGGCCTGCTGGCGCCGATCGATTCCGCCCGCATCTATGATACGGCGATTATCGGCGCCGGACCGGCGGGGTTGGCCTGCGCCGTCTATGCCGCCTCGGAGGGGCTTTCCACCCTGGTGCTGGACTGCCGCAGCTTCGGAGGCCAGGCCGGCGCCTCCTCGCGAATCGAGAATTATCTGGGCTTTCCCACCGGCATCTCGGGACTCGCCTTGATGGCGCGCGCTTACAACCAGGCGCAGAAGTTCGGCGCCGAGATCGCCATTCCCGAGGAAGCGCAAAATCTGGACCAGGATGGCGCGGCGTGTTTCCAGTTGAAGTTGGGCAATGAAGGGATGGCGAGAGCGCGCAGCGTGGTGCTGGCCAGCGGCGCCCGCTATCGGCGCCTCGACATTCACAACCTCGCGGACTTTGAGGGAAGCTGCGTGCATTAC
>JBBSKJ010000203.1:0-4813 GCA_038256475.1 Micropepsales bacterium
CCGATCGATATCCAATGTATACTGAAGCTGCTTTGCCCAACCCTCTTCGTTGAAACCGGTGGCCGGTCCCTTGGGGCCCAGGTCCGGCGGCATGGCGTAATAATGATAGCTGAGCGCCTCGAGATGGTCGCCGAAGGTCGGGCCACCATTCTTCATCATTTCCTCGGTAAAGGCTTTGTAGTCATGCCATTTGTCGAGATTGCCGCTGGCGCCGCTGGCCACCTTGATCATCGCCATCCCGCGCGGCGCGTTGACGAACGCCATATAGCGCGCATTCGCGGCGGCGGCCGCTTCGGGCCGCATGTTGCCGCCGCAGCCCCAGGTCTCATTGCCGATGCCCCAGTATTTCAGGTGCCAGGGCTTGTCGCGGCCGTTCTTGCGCCGCTCGTTCGCCAGCGTCGCGTTTTCGGCCGATGTGATGTACTCGACCCATTGCGACATCTCGAACGGGCTGAGCGAGCCGATATTGCCGGAGACATAGGCTTCGGCGCCCACCAGCTCGGCGAAGTCCATGAATTCATGGGTGCCGAAGCTGTTGTTGTCGGTTACGCCGCCCCAATGGACATTGATGCGGGTAGGGCGCTGGCTGCGGGGTCCGATGCCGTCCCTCCAGTGATAGAGATCGGCGAAGCAGCCACCGGGCCAGCGGATGACCGGCACCTGCAGCCGTTTCAGGGCGTTGACGACGTCGGTGCGGTAGCCCCGGATATTGGGAATCTTGCTGTCCGTCCCGACCCAGACGCCTTCATAGATGCCGCGCCCCAGATGTTCGGCGAAATGGCCGTATATCTGGCGGGCGATAGGCGTTCCCGGACGGGCGAGATCGACCGTGACGTCCACGCTGGTAACCTGGCCGGTGGGAGGGGCCGCCGCGTTCTGGGCGATGGCGGCGCCGGCGGCCAGCAAGGCAGCCATCAGCCCCGCGGTTACGAGCTTTTTCATCCCCGTCCTCCGTTTGCCTTGGGCCCTCTACGCCGTGGGCTCACGCATGCGCCGGTTTCCTACTGCCGGCCTTGCGCGTCCTCGGCGTAATTGTGGACCATGGTGGGGCTGCGGTTGAAGGCCAGCCGCGTGTCCATCTGGCCCGGTGCGAAGCTGGCGCGATGGAAGCGGCCCGGCGTCACATAGACCAGATCGCCGGCATTGGCGGTGATCAGACCCACGCCTTCGATCAGATAGTCGATCTTCCCTTCCGGCACGAACCAGAATTCGTCGGTGCCGACATGGAAGTGCCCCCTGTTGGTATCGGGCGGGGTGGGAACGCCCATGCCGCGGATGATGGCGACCTGGTTTTCCTTGTCATTGACGAAATAGCGCGGCCAGCCCTTGCCACCGTTCGGATACTTGGCAATCACGTCCTTGAAGAAGTCGAGATAAGGCTTGTTGACGTCGTCATAGGGAACGTTGCCGCCGGCGCGCAGGTTCGGCGGGTAACTGACCTTCTCATACTTCTGGCCGCCGACAGTGGCCGGCACAGGCTCGCCTTCGTTGAAGGCATAGCTGGGCAGCGTGTCATTGCGGCGGACTTCAAAGAACAGCGCCGGCTCGTTGCCCACCACTTCCAGGCTGTGACGCATGCGCAGCGGCGTCTGCACCAAAAAGCCCTTGGTGGCGACGAACGGTTCCTGGCCCTGGATGTTGAAGCGCACCTGGCCGCCCCACACGATCCAGACGGTACGATCGTCTGCATAGAACATGGTGCGGGTCTTTTCACCCGGCGCCATCTGAATCCACTGGGCGTGATAGCGGTCGGTCTTGACCACATCTTCCTTCCAGCTCTTCTGGCCTTTGTGCTTGGCCAAGACTTCGGGCAGGCGGGTGATGGGCTTGTTGGGCGCCGAATAGGCGACCAGCTTCTTGGGCACCCAGGACATATAGAGCTTGCGCTCTTGTGCCGCGGCGGGAATGACCAGGAGTGCAAGCGCTACGGCCGCAAGTTTCGTGATGTTTCGCATGGTTGCGGTCCTTTACTGCGAGCCGCCGGAATCGGGGCCGAAAGCGTGGAATGTGTAGGGATTGGCATTGAAGGACAGGCGCGTGTCGGTCTGTCCTTCGGCCCAGCTGGCGCGATGCCAGCGGCCCGGCGGCACGAACACGATGTCGCCGGCATCGGCGGTGAGCAAGCCGATATCCTCGATCAGGTAGTCGATCTTGCCTTCGAGGATGAACCAGAACTCGTCGCGGCCGACATGGAAGTGGCCCTTGTTGCTCGGGGGCGGCGTGGCAACGCCCTTGCCACGGATGATGTTGGACATGTTGCCTTCATCCATCATCACCAGCGACGGGTTGGGCCCCTTCACCGGATCCTTGGCCACCACGTCCTTGAAAAAGTCCACGAAGGGCTTGTTCACGCCTTCATAGATATCCGGCGCGTCTCGCGTGGAGATCTTCACATATTCGGTGCCATCCGGGGTGTTCGGCGGCTTGGCTTCGCCATTGTCGGCCGGGAAGTTGGGGTGCTGTCCGGCGCGCGTCACCTCATAGCGCAGCGACGGTTCGTTGCCGACGGTCTCGGCGCTGTAGCGCACGCGCTGGGGCACCTGCACCAGGAAGCCCTTGGAGGCCACGAACGGCTCCTGGCCTTCGATGTTGAAGCGGATCTGGCCCTGCCACACGACCCACATCACGCGGTCGTCACCGTAATAGCGGGTGGAAAGCTTTTCGCCCGGCGCCATCTGCACCCAGCGGGTATCAAAACGGTCGGTCTTGATCACCTGCTCGGTCCAGCTGGCCTGGCCCTTGTGCTTGGCCAGCACTTCCGGAAGGCGAGTAACCGGCTTGTTGTTGCCATAGGCCGGCAGCTTGATCGGCTTGGGGGTATAGGCCAGCAGCGACTTGGGCGCGGGGGCTTGTGCCAGCACGGGCAGCGCGGTTGCTGCGGCCAGCGCAGCTGCGCATCCCAGTAATATTGGCTTCGAAATAGGCATACGTGACGTCTCCGGTTGCGGTGAAAAGGGGAATTTCAGATCAGCCCATCGCCTTGAGCTGCGCGACGCCGGTCCGCAGGCTGGCCATTTCCTGATCGGTCAGCGGCACATGCGGCGGGCGGGCATAGTTGATGCGGCTGACACCCATCATCTGGTTCAGCGCATATTTGATGGCGTTGTAGTTGCTGCCATAGCCGTTGGCCTGCATCAGCTTCACCGCCGCCATCAGCCGGTCGTATTCCGGCTGGGGATCGCGCCCGGCGCGGTGGGCCGCGAAGATCGCCGCCACCTGCTTGGTATAAATGTTGCCCGAACCCAGGATGACGCCGCTGCCATGCCGGAGCGCGGCCAGCATGTTGCTGTCAGTTCCCGAAATGATGTTGAGACTGGCGGGCAGGCCCGTGATGAAGGTCTGATGCTCCGCGGCGTCGCCGTTGGAGTTCTTCAGGCCGATGAAGTTGGGATGCCGGGTCAGGGCTTTCAGCACCGTCACATCCACCGGAACGCCCGTGACGCGGGGAATATGATAGTAGAGCACCGGCGACTTCACCTGGGCGAATATCAGGTCGAAATAATTGACCACGCCGTCCTGCCTGGGACTCTTGAAGAAGAAGGGCGGGGTGATCAGCACGCTGTCAGCGCCTTCGCCCGCCGCATGCTGCGACAGTTCGATGGCTTCCTGGTAATTGGCGGTTCCGGTGCCGACAATCATGTCCAGCCCCATCTTGTTCTTCAGCGCGAAGGACGCGACGGCCTTGCGTTCGGCAACCGAGAAGGACGGGCCTTCGCCATTGGTGCCCAGCACCAGCACGCCGTCCGCGCCCTGGCTTTTCCACCAGGTCAGCTGTTCGCGATAGGCGCCGGGATCGAACTTGTTGCTCTTGTCGCAGGGCGTTACCGCCGCGATCCAGAACTTGGACTTGTTGGCGGGCTGCGCGATCGCCGGCGCTATGCCGGCCGCGGCCGCGGCGGTTGCCGCCGCGCCCATGCCAACAAACATTCTGCGTGTGGTATCCATAACGTCTCCAGCGCGGCTGTTTTTTGCGCCGCTTTTCACCCCGCGCACCCTAGATGCGCACCCGAAAGCTAGGCTGTCACTTTTGCGCAAAGGAGTAAATCGGGCGGGGCGAGCCATCTGTCGCAAGTCTTCGCACAGGCAGCGTGCTTGTTGCGTTGCAGCAGGGGTTTGGGCGCGCCGCGCGCTACGCCGCACTTGACTTAATGTCACCCGCACCCAAACGTCCAGCAAAACGCTTCGTCTAATGCTTGAAGGAAAACAGCCATGGAAAAACTGCAACGCCGTCATTTCATCGTTGGCGCTACCGCTGCCGCCGCGACCTTTTCCGCCGGTCTGACGACCAGCGCGCCGGCCTGGGCGCAGAAACTCAAGCATACGCCGCTCGATCCGGTGAATCCCGACATGCTGTTTGGCACCACCGGTTCGATCTGGGGCGAGGCGGGCGTCGGCGCCACCCGCGTCTATTCCACCGAACAGGCGATCAGGCTGTGCTCCAAACTGGGCCTGCAGGGCATTGAGCCCTACGCCGGCGGCTGGGAAGAGTATCGCAACAAGCCCCAGGAATTGCTCAAGATCTGCCGCGACAACAACGTCACCATGATCGACGCCTCCAATGGCGGAAAGACCCAGTCCACAAACTTCATCGACAAGGAACAGATTCCCAAGACCATCGCCGACCATGTCGCCTTCGCGCGCGACTTCCTGCAGGTGTTCGAATGCACCCACTGGAAGATCAATATGGGTGCGCGTCCGCCGGGTGGCCCCAACGACGAGCAGATGAAGCAGCTGTGCAACACGTTGAACGAACTGGGCCGCCGTACCCTGGAATATGGCATCCGCCTGGCGCCGCATCCGCATATCTGGGGCC